>JAFXGR010000038.1 GCA_017520155.1 Lachnospiraceae bacterium | reverse complement strand
TCTTGAATATTATGCAAGCCTTTTGTCAAGATATATGAATTTTTGTGTATAAATTTTTTCTCCAAAAATTAGAAACCATGACAAGTTCTTTTACATAATATAAAGCATAACAAAAATTATTTGGAGGTTCAATATGAGCGATTTAACAGCACAGGGATGTGGATGCGGATGCACACAGACAACAAACAACGGAGGATGCGGCAGCATGATCTGGATTATCATTCTCTTATTCTTATGCGGAGGATGCGGTGGTAACAATAACGGAGGCTTCTTAGGCGGTCTGGGAAGTTCTTGCGGCGGCAATGACGGAGGATGTGAATGGATTATCATCCTTTTAGTATTGTTCTGCTGCTGCGGAAACAGTGGTTCTTCCTGCTGCTAATTTAAGAAAAAATATTAAGTAATTTTATTTCCCCATCATTTCTCCGGAATTGGTGGGGAAAATAAATTACATTTTAATCATAGTTTTTTGTTTTTTTCATAGGATAAAAAAAAGGAGTATGGGGGCCTGCTATGGAACAAAACTGCAATCCGTGTGAAGAAGAGACAAAAGAGATTCTTGCTTTTGATACCCTTTACACTACCAATCATATGAAAATATTGAAAATTTTGCTTCCCTATCTAGAATGTGACTATCAAAAAAAGCTGGCAGTGTATATTAAATGGCAGGAATTACTTTTTACCATTGGCCATATGAAGAAGTTTTCTTCTCCTCTTTACTGTAAATGCTGTACTACTAAAAAAGAGCCGGATTTTGCTCTTTTGACACAGATTCTTTCTCCCTATTGCAGTGAACAGGAACGTAAACTCCTTAGCCATTTTTCTCAAATAAAAAACTATACTTCTCTTTTTTCCCAAATTCAGGAATATTTACCCTTACTGCAAGGAATGATGTCCTCTGAAGGCGGGGAATTTAATCCCATGGATCTTATGGAAACCATGTTGTCAGAAGAACAAAAGGCTATGTTTCAAATGTTTATGGATAATCAATAATACTCTACATAAATTAGGAAAGGACAAAAAATGGAACAGTCAAATCAGTGGATGCAGGATATTGCACTAAAAAATATTACCCCGGATAAGCTTGTTTTTTTACAGGATATGCTTTTTGAAAGTCAAAAATATAAGGGAAAAGAATTATTTCCTTTTTTCATGTCTCTTGCAGCCAAAGCAAGACAAAAGCAGATTACTTATTCTCAGGAAGAACTGGATATTATTATTCCTGTTTTGAAAAAATATGCCTCTCCTGAAGATATTGAAAAAATGAATAAGGTAATCACTATGTTTAAAAAAAGATAGCTTCTTATCTATTAAACAAAAGATAAGAAAAAGGGACTGTTATCAACATGATAAACAGTCCCTAACTCTTTTAAGTAATCATATTGTATTTTCTTATGATTCTGTCTTTAGTGATGGAAAAGACGAATTCCTGTAAAGGCCATGGTCATTTCATATTTATCACAGCACTCAATTACCAAATCATCTCTTACAGAACCTCCCGGCTGAGCAATGACTTTTACCCCGCTTTTCTTCGCTCTTTCAATATTGTCACTGAAGGGAAAGAAAGCATCTGAGCCCAGAGCAACTCCCTGCATCTGATCCAGCCACTCTCTTTTTTCTTCTCTTGTAAATACTTCAGGCTTTACAGTAAATACTCTCTGCCAAGCTCCCTCTGCCAGAACATCCATATATTGTTCACCAATATAATTATCGATAGCATTATCTCTGTCAGCTCTTCCGATACCTTCTTTAAAGGGGAGATTCATTACCTTAGAATGTTGACGAAGCCACCAGTTATCTGCTTTGCTTCCTGCTAATCGTGTACAGTGAACTCTTGACTGCTGTCCCGCACCAATTCCAATTGCCTGTCCATCCTTTACAAAGCAAACTGAATTAGATTGAGTATATTTTAAGGTAATCAGGGAAATGATTAAATCAATTTTCTCCTCTTTTGTCAATTCCTTATTGGCTGTCACAATATTGGATAACAATTCTTCATTAACAGGCAGTTCATTTCGTCCCTGCTCAAATACAATTCCAAAAACTTCCTTTCTCTCAATGGGATGGGGAACATAGGAAGGATCAATCTCAATAATATTATAATTTCCCTTTTTCTTCTGCTGCAGAATTTCCAATGCCTCAGGTTCATATCCCGGTGCAATAACACCATCGGAAACCTCTCTTTTAATAATCTGTGCTGTTGATACATCACAAACATCTGATAAAGCAATAAAATCTCCAAAGGAAGACATTCTGTCTGCTCCTCTTGCTCTGGCATAAGCACAGGCTAAGGGAGATAATTCTCCCAAATCATCTACCCAGTAAATCTTAGCCAAAGTTTCTGATAAGGGAAGGCCAACTGCTGCTCCGGCAGGCGAAACATGTTTAAAAGAAGTTGCTGCAGGGAGCCCTGTTGCCTCCTTTAACTCTTTTACCAGCTGCCAACCGTTAAAAGCATCCAAAAAGTTAATATAACCGGGTTTTCCTCCCAATACTTTAATGGGAAGTTCCTGTTCATCCTTTCCATAAATTCTGGAAGGCTTCTGGTTTGGATTACATCCGTATTTTAACTGTAATTCCTTCATACAATCTTTATTATCCTTTCTTTTCTTCTGCATAAAATTATATCACTGTAATGAAATGTTTAAGACATCTCTTATTTATTTTTATTGATAATTCTTGTTTCATATTTTCCCGTTTCAAGATCGATATAACGAACAAATAAGGAAACCTTATTTTCTTCATTTAAAGATTCCCAAAGCATCTTGGCAAATTCATCAATTTCTCCCTTAATCTCTACCAACTTTGGCTCTCCCTCAAAGCTGGGAAGAGGATTGCCGTCTTCTCTGTAGGTATGAATAAAATGTCCTTCTCCTTCAACAGGATTGCTGTAAGCAAAGGTATAGCGATTACATGCTTCAGGATTTCCGTTATTACTTTTTAAAATAGACATGGCATAATTAAACACCTTACCTTCAATATGTAAAATACCGGAAATTCTTGGAGTGTAATTAGGTGCATCCGGCTCAAATTCTCTGCTTCTTAAGCTTTGTTCAAAGGTAAGCTGACGATCCATGCCTTCATAGATGGTATCTGTCTGGTCTCCGTTTGTTACAATGGTTTTATTTCCCAACACTCTTACCGGTGCATAAATAATTAAGGAAGGGTCGGTTAATTTAGAAGGATCAAAGGCTTGTGTACGAATCCCTTCCCCTTCTTCCACAAAAATACGATTTCTGCTGTTTTCACTTCTTCCCATAATAAAGTAAGCAGTTACTGCCTTTTTTCCATCCGGTGTTTTTCCGATTACAATTCCTCTTCCCGGATAAGCATTTTCACAAAGTTCCTCTGATAACTGTTTCATTTCCATAGTTTTCTCCTCCTACTTCTGTCCTTTCTTATTTTTCCTACTGTGTATTCTATGGTGTATATAAGCAGGAATAGGCATGACCCTTAGGGATCATGCCTTATTCTTTCCTTTATTTTGCCACAATGTTAATAATTCTACCGGGAACATAAATTTCTTTGATAATATTACCACTTAATTTATCTCCTAAGGCTTCTTTTCCTGCCAGAATTGCAGCTTCCTTATCAATATCCGCACTTACCTTAATTACGGCCTTTGTTTTGCCATTTATCTGTACGGCAATTTCAATGGTAGATTCTACTGTTTTTTCTTCTTCATAAACCGGCCATTGTGTCTGATAAACTCTGCCCTCTTTACCAAGAAGCTGCCATAATTCCTCAGTAATATGAGGTGCTACGGGATTTAATAAGGTAATTAATGTTGCATATTCTGCTTTATTCACCTGATTCTTTTTATAAAAATCATTAATTAAAGACATCATTGCAGCAATTGCTGTATTAAATTTAAGATTTTCAAAATCGCTGCTTACCTTTTTAATGGTCTGATGCATTTTTGTTACCATATCGTCGCTGTAGGAATCGCCGTCCACCAAAAGATCCTGTAATTTCCATACACGATCTAAAAATCTTCTGCATCCCTTTACCCCGTCGTCTGACCAGGATGCACTAAGATCAAAGGCACCGATAAACATTTCATAAGTACGAAGAGTATCTGCACCGTAATCTTCTACGATTTCATCAGGATTTACCACGTTTCCTCTGGATTTAGACATCTTTTCTCCATTTGAACCAAGAATCATACCATGAGAGGTTCTCTTCTGATAAGGCTCATTACAAGGTACTACCTTTTCATCAAATAAGAATTTATGCCAAAAACGAGAATATAATAAATGCAAGGTTGTATGTTCCATACCACCATTGTACCAATCTACAGGTAACCAGTAATTTAATGCCTCTTTACTTGCTAAAGCTTCCTTATTTTCCGGATCGGTATAACGTAAGAAATACCAGGAAGATCCGGCCCACTGAGGCATAGTATCTGTCTCACGCTCTGCAGGACCACCGCAATGAGGACAGGTTGTTTTTACCCAGTCTGTCATAGCTGCCAAGGGAGATTCCCCATTGTCTGTAGGCATATAGCTTTCCACCTCAGGAAGCTCAAGAGGTAATTCTTTCTCATCAATAGCTACGTAACCACATTTTTCACAATGAACAATGGGAATGGGCTCACCCCAATATCTTTGTCTTGAGAACACCCAGTCACGAAGCTTAAAGTTAGTTTTTGCCGTTCCAATACCTTTTTCTTCCAGGAAGGCAATAATTTTTTCTTTTGCCATGGCTACGGAAAGTCCGTTTAAAAAGTCGGAATTCACCATTGTACCGGTGGCCACATCTGTATACACCGCTTCTTCTACACTAACCTCACTGCCTGCCACAACTTCAATAATGGGCATATTAAACTTCTTGGCAAAATCCCAGTCTCTCTCATCATGAGCGGGAACCGCCATAATCGCACCCGTTCCGTAAGTCATTAATACATAGTCAGAAATCCAAATGGGAATTTCTTCCTGATTTACGGGATTGATGGCTTTTAATCCCTCAATCATAACACCGGTCTTATCCTTTGCCAGCTCTGTACGCTCAAAATCAGACTTTTTGGAAGCCTGCTCACGATAAGCCAAAAGCTCTTGGTAATTAACAATTTCCTCTTTATATTTATCAATTATGGGATGTTCCGGAGAAACAACCATATAAGTAGCACCAAACAGGGTATCCGGTCTGGTAGTATATACACGAAGTTTATCTTCTTTTCCTGCAATGGAAAAATCAACCTCAGCTCCCTGGGATTTTCCAATCCAGTTTTTCTGAGATACCTTTACTCGTTCAATATAATCTACTCCATCCAAATCTTGAATCAGGCGATCTGCATACTCTGTAATTTTTAACATCCACTGACTTTTTACTTTACGTACTACTTCGGAACCGCAACGTTCACAGGCACCGTTTACTACCTCTTCATTAGCTAAACCAACTTTACAGGAGGTACACCAGTTAATGGGCATTTCACTCTTATATGCTAATCCTGCATTAAATAATTTTAAGAAAATCCATTGTGTCCATTTATAATAATCAGGATCTGTGGTATTAATTTCGCGATCCCAATCAAAGGAATACCCCAAAGAGTGCAGCTGCTTTTTAAAACGTTCTACGTTATTTTTTGTAACCATCTTGGGATGAATGTGGTTTTGAATTGCATAATTTTCCGTAGGAAGTCCAAATGCATCCCATCCCATAGGGTATAAAACATTGTATCCCTGCATTCTTCTTTTACGAGCAACAATATCCAATGCTGTGTAGGGTCTTGGATGCCCTACATGAAGTCCCTGGCCTGAAGGGTAGGGAAATTCAACCAAAGCGTAATATTTTGGCTTTGTATAATCATTAGAGGTGGCAAAAGCCTTTTCATCATCCCAAACTTTTTGCCACTTTAATTCCAACTCTTTGTGATTGTATGGTTGTGCCATAAGTATCCTTCTTTCCACCTATTTCTGATTAATAAGTCATTATTATAGTCCTAAGTATTTTATACTTTCTCCCATTATCTGTCAATGTTTTCAGCCTCTCTATATTTTTTCACTGAAAATATTTTTATATCCCTCTCCGTAAATCTCTGCTGCACTGGAAATAATCATAAAGGCAGCAGGATCCTCTTCTCTTACAATTTCTTCAATTTGTGGAGAAATCTGTTTTCTCACCACACACATGATTACTCTTTTTTTGGCATTGCTGTAAGCACCTTCCCCTTCCAAAAAAGTGAGTCCCACATCCAACTCTATCAGGATTCTGGTGGAAATAGATTTCCAATCCTCACTGATAATATAAATTAGCTTAGCACCATCAGCACCATATAAAACAATATCAAAAACTACTCCCATTACTACTACACCAATAGCCGCATAAAGAGCAGAATCAGTATTTTCAAATACAAAGGCCGATAGTATTACCACAGCCATATCACAGATCATAAATAAACGGCCTGTTTTTAAATGGGGGAAGGATAAACGAAGTACTTTTACAATAATATCCGTTCCTCCGGTGGTAGCTCCGCATTTAAATATAAATCCCAGAGCCATGGAAACCAGAGCTGAACCGATTAAACAGGCCAACAGGGGGTCTTTTGTAACAGGAGCATACCTTGCCAGAAAATTTGTCATCAAAGAACTGACTACAGTGGCATAAATAGTAGAAACTAAAAATCTAAAACCGAACTTATACAGTCCAAGTCCTAAAATAGGAAGGTTAATCAACATAATCAAGGTACCCGTTTCAATACCGCTGATTCGATTGATCACCATAGATAAACCGGATACTCCTCCCGGTGCAATATCATTTGGATCTAAAAACTGACTGATCGCCAAAGCATAAAAAAAGCAAGCTATGGTAATAATCAAATAATCTTTGCAGTGGGTTTTAAAACTTTTTTTCTCATAAATCATAAAACAACTCTTCTTTCTTTACTTCCATAGGTAATAGTAATAGGATATACAATCCTTTTGTTTTTAGTTACCTTAAGGGTAAAACATTTTATTTTTTCATCTATACAAAACAAGAAAAGGTCCTAGGGACCTTCTCTTACTTCTTTAAATCGCTGTATAAGGTATAAGAATTTTTTCCATTTTCTTTTGTATGATATAAGGCTTCATCTGCCAACTGATAAATTTGCTCGTATTCTGTCATGGAAGTATCACAGATAACAGCACCAATACTTACCGATACATGGATTGCCTCTTCTCCCTCTACCGGATAATCTCTGCTACAGCAGGTATTAATCTGTTTCAAACGATTTTTGATAATGCTTTCTGGTATTGCCCCTTGCATAAATACACAAAACTCATCTCCTCCCAATCTTCCTAAAATATCATTGGAACGAAAGATTCCTTTCAAGCTGTCTGCTACCTCCTGTAAGGCAATATCTCCTACAGGATGACCAAGCTTATCATTTACACTTTTAAAGTTGTCCACATCAAGAAGAATCATAGCTCCCGGAGACTCTCCTTCCTCTTTCGCTTTTAAAAGCTTTTCTTCAATCATGGACTGCAGAGCTGCACGATTATAAATTCCTGTAAGCTTATCTATGGTGGCATTTAATACCAGCTGCTGTGATTTTTTCATCTTTTCATTGATATCACTGATACTTACATATATGTAGATATCCTGACTTTCCGAATCCTTTGTGTACACATATCTGGTTTTAATCCATACCCACTCTTCCTGCGTATTTTCATACATTTCTTTAATCATTGGGGGAAGGTTAAACAGTTCTGTCATTGCTTTTGCCTGTACTCTAAGCCTTTGTTTTCCCGTACTGATTCCCCGTTCCAACTTTTCTTCAATTACCGCCAAAGTATTTAAGGAAACAAATTCTGTTAAATCTTCCTGATGAACACAAAAGAAGGCCATTTTTTGCAGCATTTCAGCATAATTATTAATATCATGCCACATAAAAGGGGTAAATAAATCTCTTCCTTCATGAATCTGATCTGCCGTAGCATTTACATAAAAGGATAAATAGGCTTCCTGCTGTGTACTTTTTCTAAAATCCTCTTCCTTTTCCAAATCCAGACTTAAGGCCTTAACATTTTCCTTCTGTCTAAGTTCTCTTGCCTGTAAAAACAATAAAAGATAGCTGGAAGAAAATACCAATGAAGTTTTTAAAAACATTTCAATAAAAAACATTTTCTGTATTCTGCTTACTCCCCCTATTGTCATCAGGTCATCCACAATAATAGGACGAAGAACAATACTGGAAAAGAAAAGGGAAATAACACAGCCAGTTAAAAAGGAAAAATGAACAAAACCAATACTTTTTCTATGCATCATCAGCTTTAATTCTTTGGTAGGATAGCGTGAATTATTTTCCATAATATAGCTAAGTATAGCACAAACAAATAGGGTAAGGGGAAAAACAATCTGTCCCACTAGGTACTCTGCTGAAATCACCCCGATCAAAGAGGCAATCATCCAATAAACACAGATAAAATTCACCAGCAATTTAATCAGCATGTAAATATAAGTAAAGGGCCGATCCTTAGACATTAGGATTACTTCAAGGATAATCATAACAGGGCTTAAGGTCAGCAATAAAACAGGAGAACTTACTCCCCAATGAAGAGTAAGTATTACAAGACATACCCCGTTTATGGCTGCACTGATTGCCTTTTGCTCAAACCTCATATACCTGCTCTTTAATAAAAACGGCTTTAAATAGGAAAAGCACAGCTCACTGGCAATAAAAACAATGAAAAAAAACACAATAGGATTACCAATAAACTCTTCTAAGAAATGAAAAAATATATCCACTACAGTTTTCATACTAAACCCCTACCTCTGTTTCTGTATTAACTAAATATTTGTTCTGACCAGTTTAGGTTTATAATCTTCTTTGCTTAATGCTTCTATAATTTGATTTTTGTGCTCCGTTCCAAAGGCTTCCAATGTTATTCTAAGCTCTACCGCAGCACTTCGATTAATGGAGATAAACTGATTATGTTCAAGTTTAATTACATTTCCATTTTCCCTTGCCACAATTCCCGATACACGACTTAATTCCCCCGGCTTATCCGGAAGTAAAACAGAAACGGTAAAAATACGATCTCTGAGAATTAACCCCTGCTGAACCACAGAGGACATGGTAATTACATCCATATTTCCTCCGCTTAGGATAGATACAATCTTCTTTCCTTTAAGATTTAACTTCTTTAAAGCGGCTACAGTAAGCAGGCCGGAATTTTCTACTACCATTTTATGATTTTCTACCATGTCAAGGAAGGATACTACAAGTTCACTATCTTCTACGGTAATAATTTGATCCAAATTCTTTTGTAAATAGGGGAAAATAATACTGCCCGGAGTTTTTACTGCTGTACCGTCCGCAATGGTATTTACTCCCTCCAAGGTGGTAACCTGACCTTTTTCCAACGATACCTGAAGACAATTTGCCCCTGCCGGTTCTACACCAATAACTTGAATTTTAGGGTTTAAAAGCTTTGCCAGTGTTGAAACACCGGTGGCCAGTCCTCCTCCCCCTATTGGACAAAGGATATAATCCACCAAAGGAAGCTCTTTAAAAATTTCCATGGCAATGGTGCCCTGTCCGGTAGCTACAGCTCCATCGTCAAAGGGATGAATAAAGGTATAACCATATTCCTTTGCTAATTCATATGCATGATTACAAGCCTCATCGTAAACATCACCTTTTAATACCACCTGTGCTCCATAGCTTTTTGTTCTGTTTACTTTAATCAAAGGCGTAGTTGTGGGCATAACAATAGTTGCTTTTACTCCGTAACACTTTGCCGCATAAGCCACTCCCTGGGCATGATTTCCTGCAGAGGCAGTAATGATTCCCTTTTCTCTCTCTTCTTCTGTTAAGGTGCTCATTTTATAATAAGCTCCTCTTACCTTATAGGCTCCGGTAAACTGCATGTTTTCCGGTTTTAAATAGACCTTATTTCCAGTAAGTGCACTAAAATAATCACTGTAAATCAGCTTCGTTTCTGATGTGACCTTTTTTACCACCTCAGCAGCTTCTTCAAATTTTTCCAGAGTTAACATTCCATCCATTTTATTTTTCCTCCTGCCTCACATCAAATAAAGCATCAATAAACTGATTTGCATCAAATTTCTGCAAATCATCTATACTTTCTCCTACACCAATATATTTTACCGGAACCCCAAGCTCTGACTGAATGGCAATGGCAATTCCTCCCTTTGCCGTACCGTCCATTTTGGTTAATACAATTCCGGTAAGATCTGTAACCTGTGCAAATTCTCTTGCCTGGTTAAGTGCATTTTGACCGGTTGTGGCATCTAATACCACCAGATTTTCCCTATGTACCCCGGGAAATTCACGTTCAATAATTCGATTGATTTTTTTCAGTTCTTCCATGAGATTCTTTTTATTATGAAGTCTTCCTGCTGTATCACACAGAAGAATATCTGTTTTTCTTGCCTTTGCTGCATTTACTGCATCGTAAATTACACTGGCCGGGTCTCCCCCTTCCTTTCCTCCGATCATATCTACACCGGCTCGATGAGCCCATTCCTCCAGCTGTTCACCGGCAGCTGCACGAAAGGTATCTGCCGCGGCAATTAAAACTTTTTTTCCCTGCTGTTTCATTTTGCCGGCAATCTTACCTACGGTGGTAGTTTTTCCCACACCATTTACTCCGATCATCATAACGATGGACTGCTTTTGTTCAAATTCATAGGCAGTCTCCTCCACCATCATTTGTTCCTTCATGGTTTTAATCAGTAATTCCTTACAATCAGAGGGCTTAGTTAAAAGATTAGCTTTAATCTCCTCCCGCAATTTTGTTATGATTTTTTCCGTAGCATTAATCCCCAAATCTCCCATAACAAGGATTTCTTCCAGTTCTTCATAAAACTCCTCATCAATACAGGAAGAATCATAAAAAACAGCATCAATACTACGAACAATATTATCTCTTGTTTTTGTAAGTCCCTTTTTTAAACGACTAAAAAAGCTTTCTTTTTCCATTATTTCTTTTATTCCTCCAATTCATCCTGAATTAAATTTACGCTAACTAAGGTGGAAACTCCCTTCTCCTGCATAGTGATTCCATACAGACGGTCAGCTCTTTCCATAGTACCCCTTCGATGGGTAATGACAATAAACTGTGTATGCTTTGTCAGCTTATGAAGATATTTTGCATAGCGGGCAACATTATTTTCATCCAGCGCTGCTTCAATTTCATCCAAAAGACAAAACGGTGAAGGCTTCAGATTTTGAATGGCAAAGAGTAAGGCTATGGCAGTTAATGCCTTTTCTCCCCCGGACAGCTGCATCATATTCTGCAGTTTTTTCCCCGGAGGCTGGGCAATAATCCTGATTCCCGCCTCTAAGATATCCTCCTCTTCCATTAATTCCAAAGTTCCTTTACCCCCTCCGAACAATTCCTTAAAGACCTTATCAAACTCATCGGAAATTTGGGCAAACTTCTCTTCGAACTGCTTTTTCATTGCCGTATCCAGCTCCTGTATAATGCCAAGTAAGGTAGTTTCTGCCTCAACTAAATCATCATGCTGGGTTTTTAAGAAGGTAAAACGCTCCATTACATTTTTATAATCTTCAATGGCATTTACATTAACATCACCTAAGCGGCGTATTCCATCTTTTAGGGCTGCAATATCTCGTTTCATTACTGTCAGGTCATTTAACTGAGGGTCTCGAATTGCTCCCGCATCATGAAGGGTAATTTCGTATTCCTCCCACATATAATTAATCTGGGACTGCAAGGATTCAGTATGTCGCTCTTTTTGTGTGGTTAAGCGATATACTTCCTTATCCAAAGAGGTAATTTTTTCCGACATTTTTTCCCTATTGGTAAAAAAGGCCTTTTGTTTTACTGCCAGTTCTTCCCTTTGTGCCGTCATCTCCTTCATCCGGAGTTCTGCTTCTGACTGACAGCTGTGAGAGGCTTCTATGGTTTTTTGAATTTCCTCAATCTGATGCTGTTTATTTTCTTTTTCTTCTCCTGTGGCGGTAATCCCTTTTTGAATTTCCTCCAGTTCTGCCAAAGACCGTTCTAATTCAGCCTCTACACGAGTTAAATTTGTCTGCTCAAATCCTTCTCTTTGCAGGATTTTTTCCATTTCTACTTCCTGTTCCGAAACAACAGAAAGCTGAACAGATTCCTTTTTCCTTAGCTCTTCCAGCACTTCCTGTGACTTTAAGATTTCTTCCTCCACTTGCTTTTCTCTCTCCTGAGAAATAGTTAATTCTTCTAAAATCTGTTCCTTATTTTTTGTAATCTCCTGCAGCTGTTGTTCAACAGCAAAGGTTTCTTCCTGTATACTTCCTGTATCCCGGGAAGTTTCTTTTTGTCTTTCTTTTGCTGAATTTACATTTAATCTGGCCGTATTTTGACGAATAAACTCTTGTTGAAGAGCAGATTTAATTTCTTCTAACTCCAGCCGTTTTTTTGTTCTGTCCTTTTTGGTATCTTCGATTTTATTTAACAGATTATCAATTTCCTTTAAACACTGGTTTACCTTTTCCTGTAGGCTTTCCATCTCTCTTCTTCTTCCCAAGAGATTACTGTTGTTTTTAAAGGTACCTCCACTGATGGCTCCCCCAGGAACAAGCAATTCTCCTTCCAGGGTGACCATACGAATACCGTAATCATATTTTTTTGCAATTTTCACTGCATGATCCACATGGTCTACTACTACAATACGCCCCAACATGGCTTTTGCCACATTCTCATACTCTTTCTTCGTCTCAACCAACTCATGGGCCATACCAAGTACCCCCTCTTCCTCCAGTACCTGAGGGGTTTTAAACTGCTGAGGATTTTGAATGCTGGTAAGGGGAAGAAAGGTTGCTCGTCCCGCCTTTTGTTTCTTTAAAAAATCAATCATTTTTTTGGCGGTATCTTCATCCTTGGTAACAATATTTTGAATATTTCCCCCTAAGGCAATTTCAATAGCGGTTTCATATCGTTTCTCTACGTTGATAATATCTGCAACAACACCAACAATACCCTCTTCCTGTTCCTTTTGCTCCATTACTCGTTTTACCGAGCCACCGTAACCCTCATACCGTTCCGTAAGATTGGAAAGGGCATCCAGTTTGGATTTTTCCTGGTGATAGGAAACCTGAGTATCCCGAAGTTTTTGGTCAAGAGCCGTCAGCTCTTCCTTTACGCCTTCCAGCTCCTCTTCTTTTTTCTCCTGCTGTTTGTGATACTCTTTAATATTGTCATTTATCTCTTCAAACTCTTTTTGCAGACTAAGAATAAGCTCCTGTTGTTTCTCTTCCTCAGTTCTTGCCGTAAACATTTTTGAAGTAAGCTCAGCCTTTTTTATCTTCAGCTGCTCCATCATGGTATCCAGACCACCGGCCTTAGCCTTAATTGTTGCCCTGTCATTTAATGCCTGAATAATGGAATTTTTACCGGTTTCAATCTGTTGGTTTATTTCTTCAATCTTTCCCTGCAAAGAAAGCAATAAATTGGAAGCCTCTTCTTTTACTATTCCTGCCTCTTTTATTTCTTTTTCTATCTTTGCCTTTTGGGTAAGAATTCCCTTTTCTTCTTCTTTTCTTTCTTCTATTAACTTATATACTGCAGAGTATCTGTTTTCCAAGTGCTGTCTATTGGCTAAAGCAGACTTAATCTGCTCTTCCAGGACTTTAATTTCCCCCTCCAGCTTTCCACGCAATATACCGGTATCGGATAAACTGCTTCTTGTTTCTTCTAAAGATACCTCCAACTGCTCCAGCTGTTCTTGCACTGACTCAAATTCTTCTTTAATTTTATCATAATCTGCACGGGAAAGGTGAAGGTCTTTAGACGCAATCTCTATGGATTCCTCCAGCCCTTCTATCTGTTGCCGGATTTTCTCATTTTCCAAAAGAAAAAGATTCACATCAAGGTGTTTCAGCTCCTCTTTTTTCTTTAAATATACTTTTGCTTTCTCTGATTGCTTTTCCAGAGGTCCTACCTGTTTTTCCAGCTCTGACAGAATATCTTTTACACGAATTAGATTCTGTTTTTCTTCTTCCAGTTTTTTTTGGGCAGCAGCCTTTCTTCGTTTAAATTTAACAATTCCTGCTGCTTCATCAAACAACTCCCTTTTTTCTTCCGGTTTTCCGCTTAAGATTTTATCAATCTGTCCCTGACCGATAATAGAATACCCTTCCTTGCCGATTCCGGTATCATAAAAAAGCTCATTGACATCTTTTAGTCTACAAGCCGCACCATTAATTAAGTATTCACTTTCTCCTGAACGATATAATCTTCTGGCTACCGTTACCTCTTCGTAATCAATCGCCAACTGATGATCACTGTTATCCAAGGTTATGGCAACATAAGCATAGCTTAAGGGTTTTCTTGTTTCTGTACCGGAAAAAATAACGTCCTGCATGGAGGCACCACGAAGCTGTTTAATTCTTTGTTCCCCCAACACCCAGCGTACTGCATCTGCAACATTACTTTTTCCGCTTCCGTTTGGCCCTACGATTCCTGTAATTCCATTATGAAACTGGAAGTGAATCTTATTTGCAAAGGATTTAAATCCTTGTACTTCTATACTTTTTAAATACATTCTGTCTTATCCGTTTCTTCTGATATTCTTATCTTTTTTATCCCAAAAAACTTATTCTTTGACCTGTGTATCACTTAAGGAAAGAATAGCCTGATAAGCAGCCTGCTGCTCTGCTGCCTTCTTTGTTTTCCCTATTCCAAGCCCAATAATAGTTCCATTAAGGAGCGCCTGTACTACAAACTCTTTATTATGATCCGGTCCTTTTTCTTCAATCAAATCATAAGAAAGAATTTGTCCCGGTTTTGTCTGAATCATTTCCTGTAATACGGTCTTACTGTCATAAAATAGAATTCGATTTTTATAATCTCTTAGAATGAAATGATGAATAAAGGTTTTTGCTGCCAAAAAGCCACCATCTAAATAAAGTGCTCCGATTAATGCCTCCATTACATCAGAAATAATGGACTCCCGAAATCTTCCTCCGGTAGCCTCCTCCCCTTTTCCCAGCAAGAGATAATTTCCCAGGCTGATTTCCTTGGCACAACCTGCCAGGGAAGGTTCACATACAAGAGAAGATCTCATTTTTGTTAACTTTCCTTCCGGCATTAAGGGATTATCATGAAAAAGGAATTCACTTGTTACTAACTCTAAAACTGCATCTCCAAGGAACTCCAATCGTTCATAATCTTTATTTTTTCTGATTTTTTGTTCATTTGCATAAGAACTGTGGGTGAGGGCTTGCTTTAACAAAAGCTTATCCTTAAATTCATATCCTATGGTTTTTTCCAAATTTTCTAATATATTGCCTACTGCCATAATCCTACCATGATTTCCTTATGAACTCGAAAAAGCCCTTAACGGGCTTTCGAGTTTTCTTATTAATTAATTGCTGCTTTGATTAACTCTACAGCTTCTTCTACTGTAGTAATATTTTCAGCCTTTTCAGGTGCGATTTCAATATCAAATTCCTCTTCCAATCCCATAATAATCTGAAAAACATCTAAAGAATCTGCTCCCAAATCATCTGCAAAGGTTGTTTCCAGTGTGATTTCATCCGGATCTACACTTAATACTTCAGCAATTACTTTTTTTAATTTTTCAAATTCCATTATTATTCGTTCCTTTCCTATAGCCCTGCAAAGTTCTTTTAAGATTACTCTTCTTCATTCTTTGCTACTACCTTCTTAATTTTTTCATTTATATTTTGTTCTTTAAAAACCTGACATTGTAAAATGGTATTTTTTATTTCCGTTGCTTTTGAACTGCCGTGAGTTTTTACCACAAGCCCCTTTAAGCCAAGCAGAGGAGCTCCTCCGTACTCTTCCAAATCAAAAGCTTTTAAACATTTTTTCAACGCAGGTTTAACAAGCAAAGCACCAAGCTTACTGCGAAAAGAGGTCATCATTCCCTTTTTCACCGTATCAATTAACGTAGCTCCCACACCTTCGTACAGCTTAAGGATTACATTTCCCACAAATGCTTCACAGACAATAACATCTGCCAATCCTTTGGGAATATCTCTGGCTTCAATACTGCCGATAAAATTAATCTCAGGAGTATTTTTTAAGAGAGGAAATGTCTCCTTAACCAAGGCATTTCCTTTTTCTTCTTCTGCACCAATATTCACAATGGCGACTTTAGGATTGGAAATCCCCATAATACTTTCCATATAAACAGAACCAATTTTAGCAAACTGTACCAAATGAGAAGGTCTTGCATCTACATTTGCTCCACAGTCAATTAACAGGGAAACTCCTTCTTTCGTCGGAATCAATGGAGCCAAGGGTGGTCTTTCCACTCCCTTAATTCTTCCCACCACCAATTGTCCTCCAACCAGAATAGCTCCGGAACTTCCTGCGGAAACAAACGCATCACAAACTCCCTCTTTTACCAAGTGAAGTGCCCTTACAATAGAGGAATCCTTCTTTTTACGGATTGCCATTACCGGTGATTCTGCCATTTCAATGATCTCTGTAGCCGGAATCACCTCTATCTGTGAAGATTCAAAGGAATATTTTGTTAATTCCTGCTTTATCTGCTCCTCTTTTCCTACCAGAAATATTTTTATTGATTTACTGCTGTTTATCGCAGCAACAGCTCCTTCTACAATGGCTGCGGGAGCATGATCTCCTCCCATAGCATCAACTGCTACATTGACCATAGAAATACCTCATTTCCATTTAATACTCTATACCCTAATATACTAAACACATATCTAAAAAGCAAGAAAAACTTTAACACTCAATTACACCGCAGCAGGTGCCGATACATTCTACTTTATCCAATCGCTTCATGGAAATATTTTTGCCGATTTTATGTATGGTATCTAAATGGTATCCATCTTCATCTTCCTTGAAAATACGAATCATAATTTGGCTTTCATAGAGAAATACACCATGCTCCCCGACTCTTGGAAAACGATTCTCCAACAAGAGAATATCTCCCTTACAATAGGTAGGTATATTATCGTTAATATTCGTTTGAAAAGCAAGATATGCCTCTTTCTTATCTGTAATAATTGTATCCTCGGCAACTATCTCAGATAAGCCATTAATGCATTTATCATGGGGAAAAGAAAGATAGGGAACACTATATTTTCCAATCTCCTCATTTTTACTTTTCTGCCTGCGAACTTCATTTTCTGCCAATACTAATAGCCGCATTCTCCCCTTCTTTCCCAAAAGACGAAAATCACGTATTAATTGCTGCTCTTCCTTATTCGTGGCATTTTCAACACCCAGTAAAGCATTAATGCTCATATCCAACGCTTCTGCCATAGCCATTACTGTCTTAATATTTGGATTTGAAGTTCTTCCATAATAGATGTTACGCAAAGTTTCCATGGGCACTCCACTCATCTGTGCATAATAATCCAAAGATATTTGTTTCTCATTTAATAGTTCTTTTAATCTCTTACTTAACATTTATTGACCTTTATGTTATTTTTAACACTCTTTTTTTCTTTTTTCGACAAAGGAAATGTTATCCATCATATGATATTTCTCTTCTTTTTCCTATATGATTGCCATTGTAAGAAAAAGAAAAGGAGTAATTATTATGAAAAATGAAGCACTATTATCTTGTCATAACACAACGATATCGACAGAACTATCTACCGACTACGATCAGGCTAGTATCCATAAGCTTTTATTAAAAATTGGTGTACCACCTAATGTCTATGGTTATAGCTATATTCTTCATTCCATTGAATTAATTTTAAAAAATCCGGAATATATGCATTATATTACCAAAGGACTTTATATTGATGTAGCAAAGGAATTCCATGCTACACCTTCCAGAGTAGAACGGGCCATCCGCCACGCCATCAGTGTGGCATGGGCAAATGGAAACCGGGAATTCGTGGAACATATCTTTCAAAACTGTATTCGCCCCAATCGCCGGGTTCCTTCCAATTCCGTGTTTCTATCTCGATTATATTATTATATTACCTGCAGTTAATCCCTATTTTGTGTTTTTACAAAGTCCGGTATAACTCATAGCTGATGAATCAGCGTGAGCCATACCGGACTTTCCGTTTTACAAAACCATAGGTTTTCTACGGTAAAAGACACGCTGGATGGGAAAGAATATATTCTTCAATGGCCAGCTGACTCTCCTTCGTTCCCCAGCTTACCCTTATCTTTTTTTGCAGTTCTTTTGAAAGATCCTCCAAGGAGAGAACAACCAAATATTCTTCCTTTTCTTCCAATTCTATCCCTTCCTTTATTGCCATAACATAAGGAAAGGGATCATTCTTCTCTCCTTCTTTCAAGTGGTTATAATGAATGTATTTCCCTACCTTCTTTCGTTCTAGAATTTCTTCACCAGTCATGGAAATTATCCCCATTTTACCGGAAGGTACTATGGTTCGTAACCGATCCAGTGTAAAGTCTCCGGGATAAATTCCACATTGAATTCCCTGAGGATTTTCCTGGCCAAATCCGTGAAAGCCACCCAGGGATAATAAAGCTACATCTGCCTTCTTATTCTCTATTAGGGCTCTCCCTACAAGCTCTGCCGTTTTCTCCTGTGAAATAGTCTCTTCCACCTGCCCGTAAATAAAAGGTCCCGAATTTAACCACTGATCCCGAATCTTATCAAAGGCTTCCGCACATTCCTCCACAGTTTTTTCTTTTTTTATCAAAGCATGAAGCTGCTCAGCCATGGGAATAATTATATCATCCCATCCCACATATACTAAAGGAATGGTATTTCCACCTACAATCTCCTCCTTTATCTCATAATACATATTATCCTCCTTTATCTCAGACGTATTGAGAGGGGAAATCGTAGTAATATTATCTTTTAACAGACTCATTCCTTCTTCTGTCGATAAAAAGTCCAAAACCTTCAGTGCATCTTCCAGTTTCTTTTGATTCTCTTCTTTTTCCAACTCCTTATTCAGCCCATAGTAGCGGGATACATTACTGACAATCATTTTAGACTCCCCTTCCGGAGCTAACCAGGGCATAATTCCATATTCCATAGTCCCTATTCCCTCAAAATGCTTTTTCATCAAATTCATTCCATTACAAAACATAAATACTGCCTCACCTCGATAAAACTGTTCTGAGGTTTCTGTATTATTAATATCTTCCTCATTAATAAAACCTTCTGAAATCCATTCATTTAAGTAAGACAGAACCGGCTCGATATTTCCCTTAGCCTTAGCCTTACCTGTAAGAAAATCTTGTTTCCATGCTTCTCCTTGCGGTGTATTAAAAAAAAAGGTATTACCAAGACCAAAAAAATCCGAAAAAATATATCCATCAAGGTCCATACGTGCTACACATGGTTTTAATCCCTTTTCTCTTATTTTTTCCGCCAAAATCTTATACTCTTGAAAATTTTTTGGTAGCTCCCAGCCGTATTTTTCCATAATGGTCTTATTGTAATAAAAACCAATAGCAGAATAATTGGAAGGCAGCAAATAAATACTTCCATCCACATTGCAACGGTTTAACCATGAATCGGAATAATTGTTTACAAAACTATACTTCGATAAATCCATCAGGCGGTCACTTTGCAGCTTATGATCTACAAAATACGTTGTAGTAACAATGTCCGGTAATTCCCCATCTTCCAAACATTCCCGGATATAACCAGTCTGATTAAAACCTCGGTAGCTGACAAATTCCAACTCTATTCCAGGATATTTTTCATCCAAAGCCTCTACAAATTTTTCATAATTAATATGAGTGGTTAAGATAGTTAAAGGTTCCTTCTTTTCCTCCGACTGCTTTCCACAACCGGAAACACACAAGATAGTGATAAGAAAGCATACTATCCTTAAGCATGCTATTCTGATTCTTTCTCCCTTCATTTTTACCTCCATTATTTTTTGGGTTGTTTACCCTAATATAAGTAATTTTAATTTTCTTTACCGGCTTTTTACGATTATTCTATGCCACTTTCTTTACAGGAAAATAGTATCCTTCTTCCTCCTATTCCATAGCAGTTCATCCTTTTGTCAGGCTATTACTACATATTCATCGCCTATCCTTTAACAGCTTAACAATTACTGAGACGATGGTATCACTTTCTACCGGCTTTGAAATATGCTCATTCATCCCGGCTTCCAGAGATTTTTGGATATCCTCCCGAAAAGCATTAGCCGTCATGGCAACAATAGGAATAACCTTTGCATCCCTTCTATCCAGCTGACGGATCATTCTTGTGGCTGTAAGTCCATCCATAACAGGCATCATAATATCCATAATAATAATATCGATCCCTTCCTCTTTTACAGCCTCAAACCTCTCCAATGCTTCCTTTCCGTTCCAGGCAGTTATTACCTTGGCTCCCTCCAATTCTAATAGCTCTTTTGCTACTTCCAAATTTAATTCGTTGTCATCCACCAAAAGTATGGTAAGCCCCTGTATACTCTGTTCTTTTCCTGCTAAAACTTCCTGTTTTTGTACTCTGCTATTAATCATAAAAGGCAGAGTAACTGTAAAGCAGCTTCCCTCATGATATTTACTTTCTACCGCTATGGTTCCCTCCATCAGTTCTACGATGTTTTTCGTAATGGCCATTCCAAGACCAGTGCCCGTATATTCACTCCTGCTTCCGGAATCTTCCTGACAGAAGGGATCAAAAATTTTTTCCAAGAACTCCGGTTTCATTCCGATACCCGTATCTTCAATTTGAATCTCAAACCATCCTTTTCTGGAGTCAGATTGATGCTCTTTTACTCGTATTTCAATTTTTCCTCCATTTGGTGTGAATTTTACCGCATTTCCCAGGATATTGATCATAATCTGCCTGAAATGAAGATCATCACCAAAAAGATTATCATGAAGAACTCCTTTGGTATCTACTACAAACTGCAGCTCTTTTTTTTCAGACTCTCCATAAACAATAGAAACGCATTCTTCCATAACGGTAAGGATGTTAAAATTGGAATTGGTAATCTCCACCTTCCCTCTCTCAATTCGGCTCATATCCAAAATATCATTAATTAAAGACATTAAATGTTTTGTTGCACCATCGATTTTTTTTAAACAGTCAATGGTCTTGGGAGGATTGTTTTCCTGTTTTAAGGCCAGTTCTGTCATCCCCATGATTCCATTAATGGGAGTTCTGATATCATGTGACATATTAGATAAGAATTCAGTCTTAGCCTGACTGGCATTTCGTGCAATATGGGCTGCCCTGGCCAGCTTTTCATTAGCCTCCGTCTGCTGTTTTACCAATTTTCGATCAGTATAGGAAAGTAAAAATATGGTGATTATAGACACAAACAAAATAACCACAAGAAAGGCAATTATAGTAGAAAAGGTAAAGGTGGTCTTTAAAAAGGAGTCGTAATTACTGGCCAGAACTTCTGTAGGAACAAACATCAAAATGAACCAATCAATAAATTCCAGAGAGGTACTGGAAACATAATATTTCTTTCCCTCATATAAAAATTCAGAGCATCCCTCTTTCTTTTCTTTCAGATTATTTTTCAATTCCATCAAAGAAGAACCTCGAATAATTTCACAATCCACCAAGGCATTAAAAACATTAAAGACATCAATAAAGCTATCGCCCTGCTCATAACGAAACAAACGATGACCATCCTTCGATAAAATATAAAAAAAGTTTTGATTTTCAAATCCATCTACTTCAAAACATTCTTTAAAATCATTTGTATTGATACACACTGCAATATACGCTAAAGAAGTATCCTTTATGCGAAACTCTCCCTCTCTTAATTCTCGCAATAACAGGACATAATTCTGATTTTCTTCCAAATAAGGAAGAGTTGTAGAATAGATTCCTTCTCCCTCATGTTCTTTAGTTAAAAGAGACAGATTATGCCAGTTGCCGGAATAAAAACCATCCTCAGTTGCCATATAATATTGACTCTTCTCATCAATAAAAAGTAAAATATCTCGTTTTTCTTCTTTACGCTTGATACAGACAGAACGGTGAATTCCCTCCATCCACTCTTCTATCTCTTCTTCCTCTATTTCTTTCCTTTCAAAAATCTGATATTCTACCGTATCCAGACAACTCCATACATCATTAATCATAGAGTACATCATATCACTGACCTTGGAAGAAATATTCAGTAAATTTTTACTTCGTTCCTTAAAAAACTGTTCCTGAATCTGCTCCGAATATATAAAAGTAAGATAAATTGCCACAATGATTACCACAACTATACTTATCATAGCTGCCATTCCATGATAAAATCGTTGCTCATGATAACTCTGAGTTTTATCTTTTTCTTCCTTTCTTTTTTTTGGTAATATACCCATCTTTCTCCTCCACTTTTTCCCTTTATTCTTTATTCCTTTTCTTATTATAACATTCACAAAATCAGGCGTAAAGTTACAGGATTCTCCAATTTTCGACAAAAAAATAAGGACTTGAATTACTTCAAGTCCTTGTTTTTATCCCTTACGATTTAATCAACTGCAATGATCTCTTTTTTGTTGTAAGATCCACATTTTTTACAAACTCTATGAGGCATCATTAAAGCACCACACTTGCTACACTTAACTAATGTGGGAGCGCTCATTTTCCAGTTTGCTCTTCTTTTATCTCTTCTGGATCTGGAAGATTTATTCTTTGGACAAATAGACATCGTTACACCTCCTTACAACAATTCTATTTGAAGGAGATGATCACTCATTTCCTTAAACTCTTATGGAAGGCTATGTAATATTTCATAACCACACTTAAGTTATTATACATACTGTAACAAAGTTTGTCAATATGTTTTTACTGACTATTATTAAATATATCCATTAAATTTGCAAATCGTACATCCGGAACGAAGTCATCACATCCACAAGCTCCCTGGTTCAGATCCTTTCCACACTTTTTGCAAATTCCTTTGCAGTCTTCTTTACACAAAATCTTGGTGGGCCAATACATATGAAGCACTTCCTGGATCAATAACGACAAATCCAGCTGGTATCCTTCTAAATAATACTGCTCCTCCTTCGTATCTTCATCTAAGGATACATCAGGTCCATACAGATGACGTTCAAAATCCAGTGAAAGAACTTCTTCCACTGGAATGAGACAACGGTCACAGGAAAGGGGAAAGCTAACCCTTCCCCATCCCTTAAGCATAATTTTTCCTTTTTCAAGATTTTGAAATTCCAGTGTGATGATGGGATGATCCTTCCACTCATAATCAAACTTAATCTTTTCATCTAAGGGAACCTCAATAGTGACTCTTTTCCCTTCCTGCTGAAATACTTCTGTCAGATTCATATAATCTCCTTATCACACACAATACTATCACTTTATTTCTACACGACTATTTTACCAAAGCTGTAGTATCTCTTGCAATCATTAATTCTTCATCGGTAGGAATTACCAATACCTTAGGGCCTTTTTCATTCTTAGAAATCACTAAATCCTGACCTCTCTTACCGTTTAATTCCTGATCCAGCTCTACTCCCATAAACTGTAAGTAGTTTTCGCAAATAAGATTACGAACAAGAGGGCTGTTTTCACCAACACCTGCTGTAAAACAGATAGCATCAATACCATTCATAGCAACAGCATAAGAACCAATGTATTTAGCCACACGGTAACAGAATGCTTCTAAGGTTCTCTTACCAACTTCATCACCTTCTTTGGCATAAGCATCTTCCAAATCTCTAAAGTCAGAAGATAATCCGTCAGATAGACCAAGCACACCGGATTCCTTATTTAAAATCTTCATGATATCTTCTAAAGATTTTCCTTCCTTATTTGCTATAAATTCAATAATAGCAGGATCCATATCACCACTACGTGTACCCATAATCAATCCTTCCAATGGAGTAAGCCCCATAGAAGTATCTACACATTTTCCTTCACGAACCGCTGATACAGATGCTCCGTTTCCTAAATGACAAACAACAATCTTACACTCTTCGAAAGGTCTTCCTAATAATTCAGCCGCCTTCTGAGATACATATTTATGACTGGTTCCATGGAAACCGTAACGGCGAATCTTATGCTCTCTGTAATAGGAATAAGGAATTCCGTACAAATAAGCCTTTTCAGGCATTGTCTGATGAAAAGCAGTATCAAATACGCCTACCATAGGTACACCAGGCATCAATTTCTGGCAAGCTTCAATTCCGATTAAGTTAGCAGGATTATGAAGAGGTGCTAAATCACTGCATTCTTTAATTCCCGCAATTACTTCTTCTGTAAGAAGTGTGGAAGAAGCAAATTTTTCTCCTCCATGTACAATTCTATGTCCCACTGCTTCAATTTCACTTAAACTCTTAACTACACCATGTTCTGCATCCGTAAGAGCATCTAATACCATCTGTACTGCCTTGGTATGATCTGGCATAGCTTCCTCTAATGTTACCTTTTCTCCCCCACGGGCAACAGGTGTATACACAAGTCTGCTTCCCTCAATACCAATTCTTTCGCATAAACCCTTTGCAATTACATTTTCACTATCTGAATCAATTAACTGAAACTTTAAAGAAGAGCTTCCGCAATTAATTACCAATACATTCATCTTTCGATCTCCTTCTCAAAAAAATTATCTCTTTGTCCACCAAAACTATATATTTCTATCATTAGTTAAAACACTTATACTAATTGCGCCTGTACTGCAGTTAAAGCAACTACACCCACAATATCCTCCCAGCTGCATCCTCTGGACAGGTCATTTACCGGTTTTGCAATTCCCTGAAGCATAGGACCATAAGCCTCTGCTTTGGCCAATCTTTGTACCAGCTTATACCCAATATTTCCACAATCAAGGTTAGGGAAAATCAATACATTGGCTTTTCCTGCCACTTCGCTGTTTGGTGCTTTTGATTTACCAACAGAAGGAACCAGGGCTGCATCTGCCTGTAACTCTCCATCTAAAGTAAGACCGGGATATAACTCATGGGCAATTCTTGTAGCCTCTGCCACCTTATCTACCAGAGCATGCTTTGCACTTCCCTTTGTGGAATGACTTAACATAGCCACAATAGGTTTAGAGCCTACCAACTGCTTAAAGCTCTTGGCAGAGGAATCTGCAATTGCTGCCAATTCTTCTGCATTAGGATCCTGATTCAGACCACAATCTGCAAAAAGGAAGGTTCCGTTATCTCCCATAGTACAATTGGGAACATCTAAAATAAAGAAACCGGATACCAATTTTACCCCGGGTGCTGTTTTTAAAATCTGGAGAGATGGTCTTAATACATCCGCTGTTGCATGACAGGCTCCTGCCACCATACCATCCGCATCGTTAGCTTTTACCATAAGAACACCAAAAGTTAAATAATCTTTTAATAAGATTTCTCTGGCCTTCTCCATGGTCATCCCCTTTGATTTTCTTGTTTCATATAAAAGGGTAACATACTCCTCTAATTTATCTGTCTTAGCAGGGTCCACCACTTTCACTCCGGACAAATCCACTTCCAGCCATCTTGCACCATCCATGATTTTTTCTTCATTACCAACCATAATAATATTGGCAAGTCCCTCTTTTAAAATCTGTGCTGCCGCAATTAATGTTCTTCTGTCATTAGTTTCCGGAAGAACAATTGTTTTAATATCTTGTCTTGCTTTTTCTTTAATTAAGTCTATGTATGACATAATAACCTCCCAAAGTCTGTCATCTTTGTTTACCACTTGTTAATAGTTGCTAATAATATTTTTTATACTGGATATATTATATCTAATTTAAATAAAAGATACAATATACCTTCTAAAAAAAATTGTATAAAATTTCGCACAAGGTTTTTGCACACTTTTGCCAAAGGCTGAACTCTTACGATTATTCTAATATTTTTCCTCTTATGCTTGACATTTTTATAGCTTAATTTTAAGCTATTTTCATAAGAATTAATGTAATTTAAGTTACTGACTTTTGTCAGGTAAACATAAAAATAATATCAAAAAACAAATCAAAAAGTGTAACAATCTTCATAATTTATTTAAATAAAGGTAAAAGAAGGAAGAACTATATTAATGAATGTTGCTGCCATCATTGCAGAATATAACCCCTTTCACAAAGGACATCAATATCATATTAAAAGAACAAAGGAAATTACCGGCTGCAGTCATCTTCTGGTGGTAATGAGTGGTTATTATACCCAGCGGGGGGAACCCGCCATTTTTTCTCAACAAGCCCTTGGCCAAGAACAACTCGGTAAGCAGCTATAGCGTGCGCGATAGCGAGGGGAAGAACGTGAGTTCATCGGATTATAAGGACACCTACCTGCTCATCACCTTCTGGGCATCATGGGATGAAGAGAGCCGTCGGCGTCAGCGCGAGCTCATTGCCTTGAAAGAGAAATACGAGAAGCACAACTTCGACATCCTCAGCGTATCGCTCGATACCGACCGTGAAGCTTGGCTGCAGGCCATCGCCGAAGACTCGGTCACTTGGCGTCAGGCATGTGACTTCGACGGATGGCAGACGGGTATCGTGGAGCGCATGCAGGTGCATCATCTGCCTGCCAACTTCTTGCTCAACCCCTCACGCCGCATACAGGCTATTGACCTCTATGGCGAGGCATTGGACAAAAAAGTCGGAGAACTCACCGAGGAGAAGAAACCGGAGAAAAAAGACAAGAAGACTCCCGCCACCATCCGTAAGATG
>JAFXGR010000037.1 GCA_017520155.1 Lachnospiraceae bacterium | reverse complement strand
TGATTTTGTACAGGTAGTTGATAAAGAAAGAAAAATTGGCATAATGATTCTTATGGAGGAGGCCTTCTCTTTTAACTTTTCTTCTTATACTCAGGAAGAACTAGAAAAGAAAAAACATAATTTTGAATTGGAAGAATGTAAATCCAATATATTGTGTATTGATTATAAACAAAATGGGATTGGATCTAATAGCTGTGGCCCTGAATTATTAAAGGATTATCAGTTTGATGATGATAAATTTCAGTTTAAGATAAATATAATCCCCTATAGGATACCTAAATCAATATAAGCTGATTTTTCATGGGATGAATCTACAGGAAATTTGGAAAGTAAAAATCCTCAGCGTAGTCCACTACGTTGAGGATTTTTGGCCTAACTCCCAGAAAAATATTATGTATGAATAGTGCAGTTAAAATTTATAATTATTAAAACATATGAATCCGTATTCGGTTAAGTATTTTATTCCGACTGTAAAAGGGAGTTATTCAAACAAATCTAGTAAATAACCATAGCCTTCTTCTTCCATTTTGGCATATGGAATAAAACGAAGGGAAGCACTGTTAATACAGTAACGAATACCATTTGGGGATTCCGGATCGTTTTCAAAAACATGACCTAAATGGGAGTCTCCTGCCCGACTTCTTACCTCAGTACGTTTCATTCCATAGCTGTTATCTTCAAGTTCTATAATGGATGGTTCTTCGATAGGTTTTGAAAAGGCAGGCCAGCCACAACTGCTTTCAAATTTATCTGTAGAGGAAAACAATGGTTCACCGGTGACAATATCAACATAGATTCCTTTTTCAAACTGATTCCAGAATTCATTGTCAAAAGCATGCTCTGTACCGTTGTTCTGTGTGATTTCATACTGTTTGGCAGTTAATTTATCACGAATTGCTTCTGCAGCAGGCTTTTTGTAATCACCGGGATCAATACGAAGCTGAGAAAAAAGTACAATTTCTTCTGTTGGAATGTGGCAATATCCACCGGGATTTTTTGCAAGATAGTCTTGATGATAATCTTCAGCAGGATAAAAATTTAAAAGAGGTCCAATCTCAACATAAAAGGCCTCACTTCTGGAACGTTCGATTTCGGCAATACGTTCTACGGTTTCTTTTGCCTTATCATTGGTGTAGTAAATACCGGTTTGATACTGAGTACCGATATCATTTCCCTGACGATTTTGAAGGGTGGGATCAATAACATAAAAATAAGCTAATAAAAGCGCATCTAAACTGACCTCCTCGGGATTATATTCAACTCTTACGGTTTCACGAAAGCCGGTAGTACCGGTAATCACCGTTTTATAATCAGCATCTTCTTTTCCGGTACCGTTGGCGTAACCACTCTGGGCATCAATAACTCCGGGAATATGTTGCATCAATTGTTCGATACCCCAAAAGCATCCTCCCGCAAAGTAAATTACATTTTCCGGCTCATGAGAAAAATCCATTTTTTCCACTTCAGGAGAATGTGCAGTTTCTAGATGTTGATTGGATGAAGTGATACTGGAGTTTGGAGAATGGCAGCCGGTTACGATAAAAAGAGATGTAAGCAAAGTCATAAATTTAAAAGGTTTAGATTTAAAAATTTTTCTTTTCATTGGTATACCTCCATTAAATAAAACCTATATGTATTATAGGAAATGTTGATAAAAATATGTCTTTCATTTAACACATAGTGATAAAATGAAAGACAAGAATAAAAAAATATGAACTCCCACGCATTTTAACATAGTGAAATGAAAAAGTCAACGAATCAATACCAAGATACTTGCCCGCAGAATTCATTTCGTTTCTCCTGATTTCAAATTTTGGGGCAGTACAAGGTGTAACACAAACATTAACAATATTCTTTAGATCAATTCCCATTTTCTTTGCAAAAAAGAGCTAAAAACTATCTTTTGTCAGGTAAGATTTTGGGAAGCAGCTAGGGAGTTTTGGAGAAACAGTAGGGTGAAAATAAAAAACAGCGGTTATTTTAGCACATAAAGCTAAGAGATAACCGCTGTTTTTTATTTTAATTCCAGCTATTTAGCAAAAACTTCTAATTCTTTAATGTGATTACAGGAATTCTTGGTATTACCATTCATGTAAACTCTTACATATTGGGCTGAAAATCCATTATTTGTTAAAGGAATTTCTCGTTCTGTATTTCCGTCAAGCCAGGAAAGTGAAAGTTCACTAAGGGATAAGATAAGTCCTGATTCATCCTTTTGGTAGCTTGTTTGTGTTCCCAAAGGAAGGGTATGGGAGGAAACAGAATCATTACCTGTCCATCAGATAAGTCTTCATTTTCTCCAATGACAATTGCAGTATTTTCATAATTAATTTTAGTTCCCTGGATACGGGAATTGTCTCCGCCGCTGTTGGTAGTTTGGCCGGTGTAAACCTGACGCTTTAAATTAATGACCTCAATAGGATAAGAATCACCTATCTGATATTAAAATTGGTAAATGGTACTGCAGCAAAGATAAGAGATAGACAAAGCTTATCTTTATTGCTATTACATGGGAGGATTTTATCAAAATATTGCTGATATGAATATTAACTATGTTTACATATTTTAGGATAATACTTACAATATGCACAAAAAATCTATAAAAATTAGAAAATATATATAAGAAATATGCACAGATAAAAAATTTAAATATAATTAGTTATAAAAATATAACTAAAAAATATGGATAAAATTAACAAAAATAATTTTATTTCCACAAAACTGAACCTTTTGAAAATAATATTATCTCTTAGATTAATAAGGTATAAATTAATGATATGGTGCAGGAAGGTAAAAGTAATATTAAAGATGGAGGGAAAATATGAGAGCAAGAAGACTGTTTTTGGCATTGGTATTGGGAATTACCTGTAGTCTGTCCTCTGGTGGCACAGTAAATGCTATAGATGGATTAATAGGTGATGAGCATTTGACAGATACCCAGACACAGGCACCGGCAGCTTGGGGAGCTGTACCGGATAATAATCAGTACAAATATCATAAAGATGAATTAGCATTATTTGTACATTTCAGTATTAATACCTTTACGGGAGTGGAATGGGGAAACCAAATAGGATGCAGAGATCAGGATAGAGATCGATTTACTCTGCAGTCTTTTGATGCAGAAACTTTAGTAAGAACAGCTAAGGAAGCAGGATTTAAAAAGGTTATTGTAACAGCAAAGCATCATGATGGATTTTGTATCTGGAGATCTGCACATACAGAGCATGATGTGGAAAGTACCGTGTATAAGGGAGATGTTTTAGAAGAGATTTCTAAAGCTTGTACTAATCATAATATGGATATGGGACTTTATTTATCTCCTTGGGATGCAAATAATAAGTCTTATGGATATTATGACAAGGATGGACAGCCTCTCTGTGATAATAAGGGTAATCCTAAAACAGGATTGGATTGGAATCAAGTAGAAGAGTTGGATGTACATGATTACAATGAATACTATAATAATCAATTAATAGAGATTTTAGGTAACAGTAAATATGGAAATAACGGACGTTTTGTAGAAGTATGGATGGATGGAGCAAAAGGAAGCGGTGCTTCTGCCCAGAACTATAATTTTACAAAATGGTTTGATACTATTCAGCAATATGAAGGAAAAAAAGCGGGATTTGACGCAGATTGTATGCTATTTGGTGCAGGAGCCTATACTACAGTTCATTGGATTGGAAATGAAAGCGGTATAGCACATTCCAATACCTGGGCTAAAGTAAAAGCAGATAAGGAGAAAGGGACCTTAGATACAAAACTTTCCAATCATTATGCTCAAGGATATGAGGACGGAAATCAATGGTCTGTACCGGAATCTGATGCTCGTATCACTTCCGGATGGTTCTGGGGAGAAAATAAAAAGACACCTAAGACAGTGGAAGAATTAGCAAATATGTATTTTAATTCTGTAGGCCACAACTCACCGTTGTTATTAAATGTACCTCCAAATAATCAGGGAACTACAGATGAAGCTATTTTAAACAGACTGGTAGAGTTTGGACAAAATATTAAAGATACTTTTAAAAATAATATGGCCCAGACTGAGGGAGTAAAGGCTTATGCAGATTCTGTTTTGGGAAGTGATTTAACGTATAAGCCGGGAAATGTTTTAGATAATAGTGATGATACTTATTGGACAACACAAGAAGGACAAAACAGAGGAACCCTTGTAGTTGATCTTGGAGAAAATAAGAAGTTTGATGTAGTTTCCATTGAAGAAACAATCCGATTAGGACAAAGAATTAAGGAATATAAAATTGAAGTATTGGTAGATGGAGAATGGAAGCAGGTTGACTCAGGTACAACTATCGGAGCAAAGCGTTTAGCAAGATTTCCTGCAGTAACGGCAAATAAGGTGAGAATTACCGTTGCAACAACAGACAGTCAGCCACTGATTTCCTCTGTAGGTGTGTTTAAAGCTACAAAAGATTTTGAGGCTAAGACGCCCATTCCTGAAGGATTTATCAATATTGATAATAAAGATACAGACATAAATGACGGCTTTGGATTTACCTATGAAGGATGGAGCCAGGAAACAGGTATTCAATATACAAATGGTACCAATATGTGGAAAAATGCAGGAGATTTAACTCTTACATTTACAGGGACAAAAGTATATTTACTTGGAACTGTAGATCCTAAGCATGGTACAGCGGATATTTATATTGATGATCAGTTGGTGACAACAATTAATACAAATAAAAATCCTCGTCAAGTAGGACAGATTATTTTTGAAAGTGATGATTTAGAAAATAAACAGCATGTTTTACGTTTAGACGGAAAAGATCAGGCTATTGGAATAGAAGCTGCAGCAGTGCTGAATAATGGAGCAAAAGGTTCCATAGAAATAGAAGCTGCCCAATATGACGTACCGGAAGAGGCTATGAATCCGGTGAAATTAGTAAGAAAGGGAGGAACTGAAGGGGAAGTAAGCGTAAAAATATCTGCTAATCCCGGTTCTGCAGTACAGGGAGATTTTAATGCAGATTATGCTGAAACAGTTACCTTTAAGAGTGGAGAAAGAGAAAAAACAGTCTTAATAGAGACAAAAAGAAATGAAAATAAAACAGGAACAAAGTACTTTACTGTAGAATTGTCAGAGGTAAAAGGCGGAGCTGCCATGGGATTTAAAAAAGTGGCACAGATCAATATTTTAGATACGGAAAGCCAGACAACACCTCCTGTAACACCCACAGAGGATACTTACAGTACAGAAAATCCTTTTGTATTTCCTGTAACGGAAAATGAAACTGTTGTTTTAGAGGCTGAAAGAAGTAAGCTGACAAATACCGGTGACGCCAACGAACAATGGAAATTAGAAATTAAGGATAATGCTGATTGGGCAAGCCAAAATAAATTTGTAAACAGCTTAAATGCAAATGATTATATAGAGATTCCTTACAAGGCAGAGGCAGCAGGAACTTATGAGGTAAAAGTATTCTTCCGCAGCGGAGATCCCAATAATAAGCTGGTTTGGTCAGATGAAGGGGGAAATATCACAGAAGGTGAAAAAGTAGCGGGAAGTTCTGACAGTAATACAACAAAGACAGAAACTTTTGATCTTATTATTACAAATCCGGGAGACGGTGTATGGAAGTTTACAGGACCGGTTTCTAAATCACCTCAGCTGGATAAATTTGAAATTACCTTAAAAGAAAAAACAGAAGCAGAAGTACCCACACCTCCTCAAGAGACAGAAATTAATCTTCAGGAATTAGAAAATGCATTGGCAATACAGACGGAAGCAAAAGAAGAATATGTGGAAGCATCCTTTGCAGTTTATGAAAAGGCACTTTTACAGGCAAATAACGTAAAAGAAAATCCATCCTCACAAGAAGATGTAGATAAGGCAGCAGCGGCCTTAAAGGCGGCTATTGATAATCTTCGTAAGCTGGCTAAGAAAGAAGAGGGAGAGTTTTCCCAGGAGACTGAACCCATAAATCTGATCAGCTCAAAAGTTGCAGAAGTATCAGGAACCTATGATGGAACTGTGGAAGGACTCACTGATGGAACAGAGGATGTAAAGTGGAGCAGCAATGTGATTAAGGGAGAGGATGCAGAGGAAAATGCTGAGGCATGGGTGAAGTATGACCTGGGAACAGAAAAAGAATATGAAGTAACACAAGTAGTGGTAAAATACTTTAATTTAATGTTCCCCACTCAGTATGTGCTGGAAACTTCTGAAGACGGTGAATTATGGAATGTTGTAAAGGAACTTTCAAAGGAAGTAAGCAGAAGCGGAAATCCTGTTGATACAATTGACTTAGAGACACCCATTACACAACGTTATATAAGACTTCGTTTTACTACCATGAATACAGAAGCAGTGGGAAATGGTATTGGAATAAGAGAAATCGAAGCTTATGGCAAAGAGGTAGTAATCCCCCAAGTAGAAGAGTATGATTATGCACCGCTGGAAGCAGAATTGGCTAAAGAAGTATTAAATGCAGAGGAATATGAAGAGGATTCTTATGCTGTATATGAAGCGGCTTTAACCCAGGCAAATCTTTTAATGACAGAGAAAAATGCTGAAAGCCAGGAAGCGGTAACAAAAGTAAGTAATTTATTAGCTCAGAGCTGTACTAATATGAGAAGAAAATCCTTATCCCCGGAGGATGGAAATAGCAACCAGGATCCTGGTGAAGATGTAAATCAGGAGTCCGGAGGAAATGATAATCAAGGACAAGGCGCTGAAGGAAGCGGTAATCAGGGTCAGGAGCCCGGAGAAAACGATAACCAGGGAACTGAAGGAAATGGTAATCAGGACCAGGGAACGGAAGGAAACGATAATCAGGGCCAGGAGTCTGGAGGAAGCGCTAATCAGGGTCAGGAGCCCGAAGGAAACGATAACCAAGGCCAGGGAACGGGAGGAAACGATAACCAGGGTCAGGGAACGGGAGGAAACGATAACTAGGGTCAGGGAAGTGAAGGAAATGGTAATCAGGACTAGGGATCCGGAGGAAATGATAATCAGGGCCAGGAGTCTGGAGGAAGCGTTAATCAAGGGCAGAATCCTGTAGGAAATAATCCGTTTTCTTCGGCAGGAAATCAGACTGTTTCAGAACCTACCGTAATTACTAAAACAGAAACGGTAGTAGTTACTGTACCTGCAGCAAGTCAAAGTACCCAAAAAACAGTAACAACGAATAATGTAACAAACAATACCACAAAAAATACTGCTCCGGTAACAAGAGTTGTTCGTGAAGTAGTAGAAGTAAAAGAGGAGCCCAAAGTGCAAACTGAGATTACGGTGGTAGAGGAAGAGCCTGTTTTAGTAGTGGAAAATAAAGTTGAAGAGGAAAAAGGAAACAGCAGAAGTATTACAGGAAGAAGTTCCTTTGGCAGATCTTCAGCTGACCCAAGAGCAGGATAAGACCTTTAATCCTGTTTTAGGAATAGTGACAGGTATTCTTATTGGCTTGGTAGGTGTATCCGGTGTAATTATGATGGGCAAAAAAAGGAAGATTAAGAATAGATCCTTCCAAAAGAGAAATACCAAAAAGGAAATACCGGGAAGAACTGTAAAAAGTTTTCCCGGTATTTTGTTGATTGTCTCCATTGATTTCTTTTTATTGAATAATTCTTATTTGACATTTTAAGAGTAAATAAAGATATAGCTTTGATTCTGTCCTTGATTTAGTGGAGAATATATGTTATTACAAAATAAAAAGGATGGTTGTCTAATGGAAAAATTTATTCCTGTTGTAGTGATTAAAGAACTTGATGAAACCGATAAAATTTTAACGGCTCTTAAAAACAATGGTATTAACTGTGCCGAAATTACCTTTCGTACTGCTTGTGCAAAAGAAGCTATTGCCTATGCCGTAAAAAATTATCCGGATATGGAAATAGGTGCAGGTACCGTTATTAATGCAGACCAGTGCGAAGCTGCACTGAAGGCAGGAGCAACCTTCATTGTATCTCCAGGTTTTTCTCCCGCAGTTGCACAAATTTGCAAGGACAGAAGCATTCCCTATTATCCTGGCTGTGTCACGCCTACGGAGATTATGGCAGCTCTTGAATTTGGTATTACTACCGTTAAATTCTTCCCTGCAAATATTTATGGAGGCTTAAAGGCATTAAAGGCTCTTTCAGCACCATTCCCCCAGATTAAATTTATTCCTACAGGGGGGATAGACAGAAGTAATATTGATGAATATCTGGCACTTGATAAGATTGCAGCCATCGGCGGCAGCTTCTTTGTTAAAGAATCCTTGGATAAAATGGAGGTAGAGAAAAAATGAAAAGAGTAGTAACTTTTGGCGAACTTATGCTTCGTCTTGCACCTAACGGATATTATAGATTCTTCCAAAATGATCAGATGCAGGCAACCTTTGGAGGCGGTGAAGCTAATGTGGCAGTAAGCCTTGCGAACTATGGTCTTGACAGCGTTTATGTAACTAAATTGCCTAAACACGCTATCGGTCAGGCGGCAGTTGACAGTCTGCGTCATTTTGGAGTAGATACCTCTAAAATTGTCAGAGGTGGAGAAAGAGTAGGGATTTACTATCTAGAAAAAGGGTCTTCACAGCGTGGTTCTGTTTGCATTTACGACCGTGCATATTCCGCCATCCAAATGGCAAAACCCGAGGATTTTGATTGGGACAGTATTTTTGAGGAGGCAGATTGGTTCCATTTTACCGGTATTACCCCTGCACTGGGCGGTGATATGGTTGAGATTTGTCTTGACGCCTGTAAGGCGGCAAAAACAAGGGGCATTAAAATTTCTTGTGATTTAAATTATCGTGGAAAACTTTGGACACGTGAGAAAGCAAGAGAGGCGATGACCAAACTGTGCAAATATGTTGATGTTTGCATTTCTAATGAAGAGGATGCAAAAGATGTATTTGGGATTGAAGCTGAAAATACCGATATCTACGGGGGAAAACTTAATCACCAAGGCTATAAGTCTGTGGCAAAACAGCTTGCAGATAAATTTGGTTTTGAAAAGGTTGCCATCACTCTCCGTTCTTCTATCTCTGCAAACGATAATGATTGGGCAGGTATGCTTTATGATGGAGAAAACTATTGCTTCTCTAAATCTTATCATCTTCATATTGTAGACCGTGTAGGTGGGGGAGATTCTTTTGGTGGTGGATTGATCTATGCACTTCTTAGCGGCAAGGATACACAGTCAGCAGTAGATTTTGCAGTGGCAGCATCTGCACTTAAGCATTCCATTGAGGGTGATTATAATCGTGTGTCTGTTTCTGAGGTGGAAAAACTTGCCGGTGGTGACGGTTCAGGCCGAGTACAGAGATAAAATTATCTTGAACATAATTCATTATTAATAAGGTTTTAAGTCAAATGGAGCTGTCGCTTTAACGAATAAAAATTCGTGAGGCGACAGCTTCATTTTTGCTGTTTTCCAGTCTAAAACCCTGAAAAACAAACGCTTTATTTTAAGTTTCTGTGCAAAAGACGTACTTCAATAAACCATTATTCATGGCTTACGAAAACGTTTTAAAAAATTCAAAAATTATGCACTTTTTAGTGGAAATAAATGGGTTCTAGTTCTCCCTTTTTGAATCTTTTATTTTACACGAACTCCCACGCTTTTTAACATAGTGGAATGAAAAAGTCAACGAATCAATACATATGACTTTTTCTTACCTGAAGAGAAATGTCTCTTTGATAAAGTCCCTCAATACGTTTTTCACGGATAACATCTCCCTTAAACTGCCTATCTTTTGGTTGTCCGCCACCACCAATACAACCTCCAGGGCAAGTCATAACCTCAATTAATTCGCTGGCCTCTTCAGAATGGTAAGATCAGCCGCAAAGGCAGTGTCCAAAACATAGTCTACTCCTAACTTTTTCAAAAGAGCGACCATTTTTCCTCAAATCTCTGAATGGATGGATTATCCTTTTCAATGGGAACTCGAATTTCAGGTGATAAATGTTTGTGCATAGAAACCTCCTAATTTATTCATATTCTAACTATTATAGTATTATAGATTATAACGTAAATATAGAAAAATCACAATATTGAGTGAAAATATATATTATAAAATATAATTGAGTGAAGATTCAAAATGTATCAAATTATTATTCAAAGTATTGTTATTCCATTAAAGGAAATAGAGAAGACAACGTTTGCGTTATCGGAAGGAAGATTTGATACGGAAATTCGGTACCAGAGTAAAGATGAAATGGGTAATATATGTAAGGCTATGGAAGTAGCCCTAGAAAAGTTGAAACAGATAATTTCTGAAATAGGAAAAGTAACAGAGGGGATGGGGTATTAAAGAAAATTTGTTGGAATCTGCTGGATGAATTTAATGATGAATATATCATAGAACACATTGGAGCAGATAAATTTTATATTTTATCAAAAAAAGTAATTTGAAATCCTGTATAAAAATAATTAATCGTATCCGTAAGATAATAAAACTTTAAATCAATAATAATAATCATTACTATTATTATTGATTTAAAATTAGATATATGTTATAATTTGATCGTACCTAAGAATAAGGAACTTACGGTATAGATAATAATACATACGATAGGAGGAAACAATATGTCAGAAATGAAATGTCCAGTAACAGGTAGTACGAAAAAGAGTGTAGCGGGAGGTGGAACTGCTAACAAGCATTGGTGGCCTAATCAGTTGGAGCTCAAAATCCTAAGACAAAATTCAGAACTTTCAGATCCTATGGGAAAAGAATTTAATTATGCAGAAGAGTTTAAAAAGCTGGATTATGATGCCTTAAAAAAAGATTTATACGATTTGATGACAGATTCTCAGGAATGGTGGCCTGCTGATTATGGTCATTATGGGCCATTGTTCATCCGTATGGCATGGCATAGTGCAGGAACTTATCGTATTGGTGATGGACGTGGCGGTGCAGCAGATGGAACTCAAAGATTTGCACCTTTAAACAGCTGGCCTGATAATGCTAACCTTGATAAAGCAAGACGTTTATTATGGCCAATAAAGAAAAAGTATGGAAAAAGTATTTCTTGGGCTGATTTAATGATTTTGGCCGGAAATTGTGCTATGGAATCTATGGGAATGAAAACTTTTGGATTTGCTGGTGGAAGAGAAGATGTATGGCAGACACAGGAAGATGTGTACTGGGGATCTGAAACCAAATGGTTGGGAGAGGAACGTTATACGGGAGAGAGAAAATTAGATAACCCTCTGGCAGCTGTACAAATGGGATTAATTTATGTGAATCCTGAAGGACCTAACGGAATGCCCGATGCAGTTGCTTCAGGAAAAGATATTAAGACTACGTTTAGAAGAATGGGAATGAACGATGAAGAAACAGTAGCCTTAATTGCAGGTGGACATACTTTTGGTAAAACACATGGTGCCGCCTCTGCAGCTCATGTAGGTGCAGAACCGGAGGGGGCAGATATAGAAGAAATGGGACTTGGATGGAAAAATAGCTTTGGAAGTGGGAAAGCAGGGGATACCATTACAAGCGGAATCGAGGGAGCTTGGAAACCTAACCCTACGAAATGGGATATGGGATATTTGGAAACCTTATTTAAATACGATTGGAATCTTGTGAAAAGTCCCGCAGGAGCCTTCCAATGGGTACCAACAGATCCTTTAGCAGTCAATGCAGTGGAGGATGCACACGATCCAAAGAAACGTCATGCTCCTATTATGACTACCGCAGATTTAGCACTTCGAATGGATCCGGAATTAAGGCCTATTGCTGAAAGATACTTACATAATCCAGAGGAGTTTCAAGATGCTTTTGCAAAAGCCTGGTTTAAGTTAACCCATAAAGATTTAGGGCCACGTTCCAGATATTTAGGACCGGAAGCACCGATGGTAGATTTAATATGGCAAGACCCTGTTCCTGTGGCAGACTATGAGTTAATAGAGGAGGAGGAGATTCAAGACTTAAAGGCAAAGATCTTAAGTTCTGGATTATCTGTTTCGCAGCTGGTTTCAACTGCCTGGGCATCTGCTTCTACTTTTAGAAACTCGGATAAAAGAGGGGGAGCTAATGGAGCAAGAATCCGTCTAGAGCCTCAGAAAAATTGGGAAGTAAATGAACCAAAGCAGTTAGAAAAGGTGTTGACAGTACTGGAGAAGATTCAGAAAGAGTTTAATGATAGCCAAGAAAGAAAAAAAGTATCAATTGCAGACTTAATTGTTTTAGCAGGTAATGCAGCAATAGAAAAAGCGGCAGATAATGCTGGGGTATCTATTAAAGTAGATTTCAAAGCGGGAAGAACAGATGCCTTGCAGGAGCAGACAGATGTGAGAGCTTTTTCAGTCATGGAACCAAAGGCAGATGCTTTTAGAAATTATAGAAAAGAAAAAAATGAAGTAACAGAAGAAGAATTAATGGTAGATAAGGCACAGTTGTTGGGACTTACAGCACCGGAAATGACTGTGTTAATTGGAGGATTAAGAGTACTTGGCGCTAATTATAATCAGGCTAAGGAAGGTGTTTTTACAGATAAGGAAGAAACCCTGTCTAATGATTTCTTTGTTAATGTCTTAGATATTGCCTATGTATGGAAAAAATCGGAGACCAAGGAAGATATATATGAAGGTTACGAACGTCATAGTGGAAAATTGAAATGGACTGCAAAGAGATCAGATTTGATTTTTGGTTCTCATTCAGAGCTAAGAGCATTATCTGAGGTTTATGCAGCAGATGATGCAAAAGAAAAATTTGTTGTAGATTTTGTAAAGGCATGGAATAAGGTAATGAATGCAGATCGATTTGACTTAAGCTAAAAGCCTCATATGTTATTAAGGTATATTATAGTACAAAGATAAATGAATTAAAGTTTAGCCCATATCCCATCAATTATTGGCGGGTTATGGGCTAAACTACTGTGGAAGCAACAATAAGGTAATCACCTATTTGCCGGACAGCTCATATTATGATAAAAGGGCTATAAAACATAAAAGATAATTCCAATGTACTGTAGTACACTTCCTGCCAGAACAAAAAGATGGAAAATAGAATGCATATAACGGTGCTTTTTTCCAAATCCATAAAGAATTGCACCTACAGTATAAGAGATACCACCATATAAAATCCAAAGCAATGCATTTAGAGGCAATGCTTCCATAGTGGGTTTAATTGCCAATACCACACACCATCCCATTCCTAAATAGCAAATCATGGAAAAAACAGCAAAGCGTTTTAAATCAATGGCAGTCAAAATGGCAGCAAGAACAGCACATCCCCACACAATTCCCATAATGGTCCAAGCCCATCCTGGCGATACAAGTCGTATGGAACAAAGCATAACAGGCGTATAAGTACCGGCAATTAAAAGATAAATGGTACAATGGTCAATGACCTGAAAGACTTTTTTTACCATTTCATGTTTCAGCCCATGATATAAACTGGACATGGTATAAAGAAGAATGAGAGAAGTTCCGTAGATAGCGGCAGAAGTTACGGACCAGGGACTTCCATCAGTAACAGCAGCAAAAAGACAAGTAATTAAAGCAACAATTCCGAACACAGCACCGGCTGTATGAGAGAGGGTATTAAATAATTCTTCACCTTTTGTATAATCGGGCAGTACCCGGTCACATAATTTCGTTCTTGTCATCATAGTTTTCTCCTCTTAAATTGTGTAACAGTTCAGCCATAAATCTGGAAAACAGTCCCAAAGCAAAGTTTCCTGGCTTGGGTAGAGTGCCATATGCTAAAAGGATATAAAATATTGTTTAGTAAGCAAGCTTCCATACAGTAGTTCACATCTTTTTGTCGCATGGCTCAACTGTTACAAAAGTATTGGTACCATACCTAAGAAGAGTTGATAAAAGGATAAGGATTATGGATATCAGCAATTCCCGGATGAATACCTTTTGTTCATAAAAAGTATATGTAAAAATAAGAAAAAAACACAACCTACTAACAAATTCTACTATTCTCCTATTGGGAGAATATGGCTAAAATAAAGGGTTTGTTAGGATTGAAGAAAGAGAAAAAAAATGATATAGTAACCACAATGAAAAAAAGTGAAAAAAGAAATATTTGTCAAGATAGAGGATATTTATAGCTTATAAAGAAAAGAGAAAGTGTGTAGTTTAGATGTCAGAATTAAGATTTATTGTAGGAAAAAATATTCAAAGTCTTCGAACAACAAAAGGATTAACACAGCAGCAGTTGGCAGAGCACTTAAATTATTCTGATAAGACAGTTTCCAAATGGGAAAGAGGAGAATCTCTTCCGGATATCGTGGTATTAAAGATGATAGCAGATTATTTTCAGGTAAGTTTGGACTATATAGTAGAAGAAATACATCCTGTAGGGAGTAATCATCATAGTAATACAAAAGCAATCTATAAAAGAAATTGTTATATTATTACCGCAAGCAGTATCTTCATGGTAGTTCTTGTGGCAGGTTTGTTATTTGGCATTTTAGAAATGCTGTTGCCAGGGACTGCTTATCCATGGCTTTGTTATGCCTATGGAATACCTGCAGCGATGATTGTTTGGTTGGTATTCAATTCCCTTTGGTTTAATCCAAGGAAAAATTATATAATTGTATCTCTCCTTGTCTGGTCTATCCTTATGGCATTATTTTGTACTTTTCTTGTAACAGGGTATAAGATATGGCAGGTTCTGTTAGTGGGAGTACCGGCTCAAGCTATTATTTTTTTATGGTCAAGGCTGAGGAATAAAGACATAGAGGGTAGCGTAACTTAAGAAAGCAATTTATTTTTCGGATAATAAAGAATAACAGCGATACTAGTGCAACGGTTTTAAAATAACTATACCATATCACATGCCTATTTTCCTGATAGCAAAGATTCAAAAATCCTCAGCGTAGCCCGCTACGCCTACGTTTTTTGAACTTCACTCTCAGAAAAATATTCTATGTGAATAGTATAGTTATTTAGAAACCGTTACACTAAGGAT
>JAFXGR010000036.1 GCA_017520155.1 Lachnospiraceae bacterium | reverse complement strand
CTTCCATGGAAGTTTCATCATCCGTAATAATACAATATACGTTTTTGGCATCCACCTGTCCGTTTAAAATCATAACGGGAACCTGATTAGCCGCTTGGGCAATATAACGGTTTTCCTCCGGCTTTTCCCCCACATAACCGGATCCAACCAAGATAATTCCGTCCACCTTCTTGGTAAGCAAAAGATTTAAATACTCCTGCTTATGTTCATGTTTATCTCCTGTACAGCATAAAATACAGTCATATCCGTTTTGTCTTAGCTGCTGCTCGATAAAATAAACTGCTTTGGCCTGATAGGGATAGGAAGAATCTGTGCACATTACCCCAATAATCTTCATGGTATTGAGCCCCAGGCCTCTGGCAAAGGCGTTTGGCTTATAGCCGCATTCCTCTATAACCCGAAGAACCTTTTCTCTTGTCTTTTTACTTACTCTGTCACTTTCATTTAATACCCTGGAAACCGTGGCGATGGACACTCCGGCTTCTTTGGAAATATCGTATATGTTCAATAGATCACCTCGTTGTAAGTATTTACATTTTTTGTTTTATTATATCCTGTTTTTTTTATGAAAACAAGTAATTATTCTTACATATTCGAAAATACAAAAGAAATACAATTTTATTTTCATATATTAACTTGATTTTTTTTACACAAAATTATAATATGTCTTTGTAAGCACTTACATTATTTGCGGGAGGTTATTATGAATCAGATTAATAAAGCACTGACAAACCCAATTTCACGTCCTGTTAAGGTTTTACAATTTGGTGAAGGAAATTTTCTTCGAGGCTTTGTTGATTATATGATTGACATTGCAAATGAAAAAGGGCTTTTTCAGGGCAATATTGTGATTGTAAAGCCTATTGAACACGGAACTCTCACTGCTTTTAAAAACCAGGACTGCCAATATACTGTTTCTCTTCGAGGATTAGTGGAAGGTAACCCCGGGGTAATCAATCGTCAGATTACCTCTGTAGAAGCCGTAATTGATTGTTATGAAGAGTATTCCCGTTTTTGCCAGCTTGCTTCCTTGGAAGACCTTCGCTTTATTATTTCCAATACTACGGAAGCAGGGATTGTATATGATCCTTGTGATTCCAGGGAATATATGCCTCCCAGAACCTTTCCCGGAAAATTAACGGAGTTTTTGTACCGTCGTTACCTTCATTTTCAGGGAGATTTTTCCAAGGGACTGATTATGCTTCCTGTGGAATTAATTGATGATAACGGAATTGTTTTAAAGCAATGCGTTTTAGATTATATTAAATTGTGGAATTTAGAATCAGAGTTTCAGCTTTGGGTAGAAAAAGCTTGTATTTTCACCTCTACTTTAGTTGACCGGATTATTACCGGTTATCCTAAAAATGAGGAGGAGGAATGGGAAAAGCTGGGATATCGAGATTCTTTACTGGTAACCGGAGAGCCCTTTGCTTTATGGGTGATTGAGAGTAACGAGGATATTTCTCAAGAGTTTCCCTTAGATAAAGCCGGTCTTCCGATACTGTTTACCACGAATCAAAAGCCCTATAAGCAGCGAAAGGTTCGTATTCTTAATGGAGCTCATACCTCTTTTGTAATGGCTTCTTATTTATGCGGAAATAATATTGTAAGAGCTTCCATGGAAGATGAAACTATTTTTCAGTTTATGAAAAATACCATATTCCGGGAAATTATTCCTACCCTCTCTTTGCCAAAAGAAGAACTGGAACAATTTGCCCATGAAGTTATCCTTCGTTTTAAAAATCCTTATGTAGACCATAGTCTGCTGGCCATCTCCTTAAACTCTGTATCAAAATGGAGAACCCGCTGTCTTCCCAGTCTACAGGATTATTGGAATAAATATAACGTTCTTCCCTCTCATTTAACCTTTTCTCTGGCTGCACTTGCTGCCTTTTACCATGGGAAGGAAATAAGAGATAATGCCCTGATTGCCTATCGTGACAAGGAAGAATATACTGTAATAGATGATTCTCAGGTACTGCACTTCTTTCAGAAGCATTATGATAGTCCTGTACCTGTATTTTTAGAAGATTTACTTTCTCAAACTTCCTTCTGGGGTCGTAATTTAAATGAGATACCCGGATTTTTGGAAGCTGTAACCGGTAATTACCTTGATATTCAAGAGTTGGGAATGAGGAATGCTTTATGCAAACTTATCAACGAATAAACAGTAAAGATAATGTGATTATTACCTTAATTGACCGTTTTCCAAATGATTGTATTTCTTTGGAGGAAAACTCTTCTCTCTTACTTAGGGAAGCTGTTCCGGCAGGTCATAAAATTGCTTTGACAGAGATTAAAAAAGGTACTCACGTGATCAAATATGGATCCCCTATTGGTATAGCAAAGGAAGATATTGCACCGGGCCAATGGATTCATACTCACAACTTGCTTACAACTTTGGGAGAGGTTCTGGATTACTCCTATGAGCCTGTGACCTCTCCCACCTTTGCCCCTTATAAGGGAAATAAATTTTTTATGGGATATCAGCGTCCTGATGGAAAAGTTGGTGTCCGCAATGAAATCTGGATTCTTCCTACTGTAGGCTGTGTAAATAATACAGCCTCTTTACTTGCCCAAAAAGCAAAGGACTTTTTATGCAGCAGTATTGATGACATTATTGCCTTTCCCCATCCTTACGGCTGTTCTCAACTGGGGGAAGATCAGGAAAATTTCAGAATAATTTTAACAGATTTAATGAAGCATCCCAATGCTGCAGGTGTTCTTGTCCTAGGCTTAGGATGTGAAAACAGCGGTGTTGAGGTATTGAAAGAATATCTGGGAGAATACGATACTCATCGTATAAAATTCCTTGTGGCCCAAGAGGTAGAGGATGAAATTGAGTCGGGGCTTAATCTTATCAAAGAGTTAATCTCCTATGGCTCTACCTTTGAACGAACACCTACTCCGGTAAGCAGCCTTATTGTAGGATTAAAGTGCGGAGGAAGTGATGGTTTCAGCGGCATTACCGCTAACCCCATGGTGGGGGAATTTTCTGATCTTTTAATTTCTGCCGACGGTTCTGCCATCCTCACCGAGGTCCCGGAAATGTTTGGTGCAGAAACACTTTTGATGAATCGCTGCAGAACAAAGGAATTATTTGATAAAACAGTATCTTTAATTAATGATTTTAAGGATTACTACATCCGTCACGGTCAGACAATTTATGAAAATCCTTCTCCCGGAAATAAACAGGGAGGAATATCCACGTTAGAAGATAAATCCTTAGGCTGCACCCAAAAATCAGGAACTGCGCAAATAAACGGTGTTTTATCCTATGGTGAGATTATACAAAACAAGGGCCTTCATCTCTTAAGTGCCCCAGGTAATGATTTAGTTGCTTCTACTGCTTTGGCCGCCAGCGGTGCACAAATTGTTTTATTTACCACCGGACGGGGAACCCCCTTTGCTTCTGTTGTCCCAACCATAAAAATTGCTACGAATTCTGCTTTGGCTGAAAAAAAGCATAAATGGATTGATTTTAACGCCGGACAATTACTGGAGGGAGTTTCCATGGAAAAACTTTCTCAGGATTTCTTTGACTATGTTTTAGCGGTAGCCTCAGGAGGTAAGGTAAAAAGTGAACTTGCAGGCTATCATGATATGGCTATATTTAAACAAGGAGTTACTCTTTAGCAGTAACTCCTTGTTTCTTCTTTGTGATTATGTTTATTCTCTTATAATAGCTGCTGATCATATACAGCTCTGCAGCCTCCAATAAACTTTGGTCTTGTTCTGGCTGCTAAAAGGACTGCATTTCCTAAATGGTTCTTTGATAAGCGCAAAGGCACTGCCACCTTTTTTAAATGCATTCCAATTAAAGTTCCTCCAATATCCAATCCTGCATCCGCCTTTATCTCTTCCACCACAATGGGATCTTCAAAATGCTCATAAGCCACTGTTGCAAAGGAGCCTCCTGCCTTCTTTTGAGGAACTGCATTTACAGCTTCTGCAAAAGGAACTGCCTTTCTTTCCACCACAATAGCACGATTTAAATGCTCACAGCACTGAGCTGCAAGATAAATACCGTGGCTGTCCAATATCTCCTTTATTCCCTTAAAAAGCTTTTCTGCCACCTGGGGATCAGAATTTGTCCCTATGGTATCCCCTACCACTTCACTGGTGGAACAGCCCACAACTACAATAGCACCGGCTTTCAATTTTGCTTTTTCTATTAATTCTTCTGTAATTTCTTTTACTGTCTCATATATTCTATCCATATAATTACTCCTTTTAAGATCGGGACAACATCTCTTCTGCTTCTTTCAGTCCCCTATATCCGTATAAAAGTGCTGTATTTGTCATAATATCCTTGGTGAGATTTTTTCCCTGCTGTAAATAGGAAACAATAAATCTGCCATATAAGTCTAAAGTTCTGTCTGAATAGGTGGAAATCTCTCCCCGTAAATAAGTTTCAAAAGAGGTATTATAAGGGGAATCTTCCTCAGTGTGAATACTGCGGCTGTTTCCCGCCATATAAGGATACTCTTTGGAAAACTCCTCCATCCAGCCAACCTGAATATTTACAATTTCTTCTATAATTCTTTTTTTGTCCTTGTCAATTACAGGAAACTGATCCTTCATTGCCTCGAAGCGATCCTTGGCTGTAGATTCCATCATTCTGCCGTATTTTTCCGTAATAAGATTCCATCCTCGGTTATTGGCTTCTTTAAAATCTTCCAGGTAACTAAGGAGCATATCTTCACTCCAAGTAAGATATTGACTTTTTCTCATCAAAGAAAAAGTGTTCCAGTCGTCCTGACAATCTGCTCTTCCCCCTTCATTTCTTACCTCATCAAAGGCTTTCCATTCCGTAAGCACCAGTCTTTCCACTAACTCTTCTTTTTTCTCTGACGGTATATTTTCGTCTCCCAGAATCTGAGGAATATAATGTTCAAGATAAGTATCCCCCTCTTTTACTCGAAGAAGACCCATTTTCTCCATACGGCGTAGGAAAATAATGCAAATATTTTCTATTACCTCCAGATTATCTTCTAACTCATCAGCCGGAAGATAGGATAACGCATGGATTTTTTCTCTAATTCCCAAATTATCTAAATCATCTAATCCTCTATATCTCCATTTATAATAGGGAGTATAGGTACGATTTAACAAATAAACCATCTTCATTGCACTGTCTGTAAAAAAGCTTCTACACTGAAGGGCGGTTACTAAATCTTTTCGCTTTTGCATTCTGCCGTAATTATATTGTCCGTATTGAGACAGATGATACATTTCCTGTGCTATCTTACGATGCCATACCTCCTTGGGATAATAAGATAAAAGTTTATTTCGATAATAAGTAAAAATTCCCTCAGCATCATCCAATACTATTCCGTTTACTGCAGCCGAAAGTGAAGACTCCTCTATTTCCAACCATTCCTTCCCCGTTGTGGGAATAATACAATTGCCCAAAATATTTCGATAAAAATCTTCAATAACGCAAACACCGGTACGTGCTTTTGCCACTGAAGAAATTACCTTATCATTTAACATCAGCTTTTGTTCCAGTCTGGCGTATTCAGCCTCCAAAGAAGGGCCGATCTTATCATAAGTATCCTGAGTAACAAATAAAGAAAAACCGGGATAAAAATCATGGTCCAGAGAAAAGCTGTCATCATACTGAAAGCAATGAGAACCTTCTCCCACTACTGCAACAGCTATTTTATCTATATAGGAAGGAAACTTTTTCTCCAGCATTGGTTTTCCATATTGAAGATAAAATTCTATACATTGTTCCATACCAAAGGAACGAATATCATAAAGCTTATTTTCTGTTTCTTCTTTTCCCTTTTTCTTGGCTTCTTTCATGGCCTGTTCTACCTGTTTAAGATTTTCCAAGGTTCTTTCGTAATACTCAGTTCTTCCCACATGCTTTTCCAGTTCTTCCAAAGCCTTAGCGTAATATTCATAAGAAAGAGGATAATTCTTTTTGCAATACTGAAGCTCCCCCATGGCAGATAAAACAGCGCCATAATGAAAATCTCGTTCTCCGTCTTCCTGATAAATAGTTAAGGAACGCTGTAAATACTCCTCTGCCTCCTCAATTTCCCCGATTCTTAATAAGGAACCTGCCAAATTGGAACAGCTTGTGGCAATTTTAATCATATCTTGGTAAGGTTCTATTATTTCCAGCGCCTTTTTCAGACAATGGGCTGCCTTTTCAAACTCTCCCATTTCCTGATATAAAAGACTGAGATTATTATAATAACTGGCATACAGCTCATGTCCACGGGGAAGAATTTGGTCATATATCGATAATATCTCTTTATACAGCGCCAAAGATTCCTCCCATTTACCGGCCGCCCGATAAGCATTTGTTACATTAAGGCAAGTAGTGGCATAATGAATTGTTCCCTTCAATCCCAGCTGTTCCATAAAAGGAAGAATTTGTTCACAGTAGGAAAGTGATTTTTCATACTGACTGGTATCTCGATAATAACCGATCAATTCATTAACCAGAGTAATCATAATTTCAAACTGACCTTCCGCCTTTGCCTCTGTAAGCGCAGACAAAAGATACTCTTCTGCTTCCTCTATTTTATGCTCTTCAAACAATCTGTCCAATCCCTGAAGAATTTCTTCTGCACTTCTCATTCTCTACTGTTCCTTTTCTTCTATTTTCTCAAAACGGCTGAATACCTTTTCTCCCCCAACCACATGCTTGGTACCGTCATCCTCATGTACAATATAATCTCCCTCACCAATAAAGGTTCTTCCTCTTCGATGGGTAATATAAGGACAAACAATGGAGCCATCCTCCCGTTTTATTTTAATTAAGGTGTCGGTGATAATCCATCCCTTAGTCACAACATCAGACCATAATTCAAATCCGTCTTCCATTCCTTTTCCCAGTTCATATGGTAAAATATCTGCTTCAATCGGAGTTCTTTTACATCTCATCACTTTTTCTCCCCTCTTTTTTATGTGATATAACAAATAATGAAACTAATTTTTAAAACTATGAATAGGTGCCGGAATTCTTCCTCCCCGGTTAACAAAAGCATCACAGGAGAAGGTATTTACCGGCATAACCGGAGCATAACCAAGCAATCCTCCAAAGGTAACTGTTTCTCCCACCTTCTTTCCTATAACAGGAATAATTCTTACTGCAGTGGTTTTCTGGTTAATCATACCAATGGCAAGCTCATCGGCAATAATCCCTGCAATGGTGGTGGCCTTAGTATCTCCGGGAATAGCAATCATATCAAGTCCCACTGAGCAAACACAGGTCATCGCCTCTAATTTTTCCAAAGTTAAAGCACCTGCTACAACGGCATTAATCATTCCCTGATCCTCACTTACGGGAATAAAGGCACCGCTAAGTCCTCCCACATAAGAGGAAGCCATAACTCCTCCCTTTTTTACCTGATCATTTAATAAAGCAAGGGCTGCCGTTGTCCCCGGTGCTCCTGCATATTCCAGACCCATTTCACATAAGATATCTGCTACGGAATCTCCGATGGCCGGTGTAGGGGCCAGTGATAAATCTACAATTCCAAAGGGAATACCCATTCGTTTCGAAGCTTCTTTGGCCACCAGCTGACCTACACGGGTTACTTTGAAAGCTGTTTTCTTTATGGTTTCACATAAGACTTCAAAGCTTTCTCCACGAACCTTTTCCAGAGCAGTTTTTACTACTCCCGGACCGCTTACCCCCACATTAATAACAAAATCCTGTTCTGTTACTCCATGGAAGGCTCCTGCCATAAAGGGATTATCATCGGGAGCATTACAAAATACCACCAGCTTGGCACAGCCCAAGGAATCATTATCCTTAGTATATTCTGCTGTTTCTTTCACAATATCTCCCATTAATCTTACGGCATCCATGTTGATCCCCGTTTTGGTAGAACCAAGATTAATGGAGCTGCATACCCTTTCCGTATTGGCTAATGCCTTGGGAATGGAACGAATTAAAAGCTCATCTGCCTTTGTCATTCCTTTAGAAACAAGGGCGGAATATCCTCCAATAAAGTTTACTCCCACTTCTTTTGCCACCTTATCCAAGGTATTGGCAATTCCCACATAATCATCAATAGTTTTGCAGGCTGATCCTCCGATTAAGGCAATGGGGGTTACCGCAATTCTTTTATTTACAATAGGAATTCCAAACTCTGCTGCAATATCATCTCCAATGGCAACAAGATTTTTTGCAGCATTATAAATTTTATGGTATATTTTTTCATTTAATAATTTTAAATCTGAATCAATACAGTCTAACAGACTGATTCCCAAAGTAATGGTTCTTACATCCAGATTTTCTTTTTCAATCATCTTATTTGTTTCGGCTACTTCCCAGATATTTAACATAATGACTGTGACCTCTTTTCCTTATATTCTGTGCATACTGTTAAAAATGTCTTCTCTTTGACATTTAATAATTACACCAATATCTTCTCCTAATTTTTCCAAGTCCTCTGCTGTTTCCTTAAAATGCTTTTCACTCTCTGTTCTGTCAACAATCATCATCATATTAAAATATCCCTGAACGATAGTCTGGGAAATATCTAAGATATTAATCTTATGGTCTGCCAGGTAAGTACAAACCTTAGCAATAATTCCCACGGTATCTTTTCCTACTACTGTAATAATTGTTTTTTTCATATTTAGCCTCCACTTTAACTTTTTATTTGAAACTGCTCAGCCTTATCGCTTTCTGGTACTATTATTTATGCAATATGAATCATAGGGGATACTCCATCTCGATTAGCTACCATAATAGGGAATTCGTTCCCTTTATAGGCATTCATTCCCATAGTTAATTCTACCCTCACGGTCTGGTAAGCCAGCTCCGGCATATTATTTTCTTTGCTGAGATGTCCAAGCATCACTGCCTGAAGCTTATCATGTGCCAAAAGTCCTAAAAGTCTTCCTGACAACTCATTGGATAAGTGTCCTCTGTCCCCTAAAATTCTTTGCTTCAAGGGATAGGGATAAGGGCCAACCTGCACCATATTTACATCATGATTTGCCTCCAGCAATAAGGCATCCATTCCCTTTAAACATTCAATGGTATAATCATTATAGGTTCCCATATCCGTGGCTACCGCTACCTTCTTTTTTCCATACTTAAACCGATAGGCCACAGGATCTGCCGCATCATGGGATATTTTCATAGGATTAACGGTAATTTCCTTAATTTGAAAACTTTTATCTGCCTTAATAGGAACGAAAAGCTCTTTTTCAATTTTTCCCAAAGAAGAAATTCTTTCAATGGCTGCTATTGTTTTCTCTGTTGCATAAATAGGAATATGGTATTTTCTACTTAAAACACCAAGTCCGCAAATATGATCGGAATGCTCATGAGTAATCATGATTCCGTCAATATCCCTGCAGCTTAAGCCTAAGGTATTTAATCCGCTTTCTGCCTTCTTTCCACTAATTCCAATATCCACTAATAAATGTGTTGCTCCGGAACCAACGTAAATACAATTACCACTGCTTCCACTGGCTATACTGCACATTTCCATAAACTTCTTATCTTTCTCCTTCTAAAATTGATTTCCAATAGATTTCCAGCACATCTCCGTCATGAAGCTCCTCCATAAACTGTGCCGGTGCACCGTTTAAATTGGTGACTATAGCCCCCTGAGGCTTGGATAAATCAAATTCTATGTAATCAAAAATATCCACAAAAACATATTTGCTTTTTCCCCTCATTACTACAGGCTTTTTATTGGCCATTACCACAATTTGCGCTGTTTCAGACTTATTTTCTTCCTCCTTTTTTTTCGGTGGTTCAAGGGAAGCTTCCTCTTTAGCCTCTTGTTCTTTTACTTCTGTCTTTTCCTTAGGCTCCTCTTCCTCTAAATCACAGTAACCTACTTTTTCTATGGAAACACTGAAGTTTTCATAAACTTTGGTATCTAAAGCTGCCCTTTGGTTATTTACATAATACGTATTATAAGTATCTAAGGATACGTCCATAAACTGAAGAATCTGCTCCACAGTATAATACTTCAAAAATTCAATAACATCCTGATCCTTGATTTCGTAAAATTCTGATTCCAGTTTACCGTTTACTGAAGGAAACTTAGGAAGATGTACCTGTTTTTTATTAATTTCCACTACCAGGTCACCTTTGCTTTCTGCAAGCATATTAATTTCCATTCTTGCAGGCTCTCCTGCTGTAGATTCCTCCACCAGGATAATATCATCCTTATTAATTTTTGTATGGATATTGGCAGATTTACCATTTACGGTAATTACTGCACCTTCTCCTACTTCTCCCCGAACAATTCTCTTTACTCCGTCTACGGTAAAGTTTAATTCCTTTCCTCGTTTAGGGAAAAATCCGTCATTGGGGAAATTAGCCGCAATAGCGGCATCCGTTACTGTGAGATGTTTATTATCATATAATTTTATTTTTTCTCCATTAAAAGATACATAAATAAAATTATTATTGTTTTCGTAAAAATTTAAACAAATACCAATAGGAGTTACCAGCAGAGAATCCTTTTCAATTTCACTGTCAGGAAACTCAATTTTTTGCATAACCTCTTTTCCTCTTAGGGCAACACGTTCAGCCTGAATTCCTAATTTTTCAGAGATTTTGGCAGTATAATGATTTACCTTTCCTCCTCCGCCTACCACAAAAACAGCACTTACAGACTTATTTCCGTTAAGCTCTTTGATCTTATCTGCAACCTTTGTGGTCATGTCCTCCAAAACCGGTTCCATAATTTCATCAATTTCTTTAGCGGTAATGGTCTGCTGAATTCCCATAATATCTTCATAGCTTACAATATCGGAACGAGTAGAATTTTGTTTCATTTTGTCTGCCTCGTAAAAATCTGTCAGACAGTGCATGGCAATGGCTTCTGTCAGACTGTCTCCGGCAGTGGGAATCATGCCGTAGGCAATAATACTTCCATCCTTTGTAATGGAAATATCACTGGTACCTGCCCCCACATCTACAAGAGCAATATTAAGAAGCCTAAACCTCTCTGGAATTGCTACCTGAATGGCAGCAATAGGCTCCAAGGTCATATTAACCACCTGAAGATTAGCCAATTCCACAGCCTTATTTAAACCATCGACCACCTCATCCGGTAAAAATGTAGCAATTAAATCCACCGCAATTTTTCTTGCCTTATGATTTTCCAAATTCCCCATTTGAAAATCATTTAAATAATAATTTACCACAGAATTTCCCACACAATAAAATTTCTGTTCTGACTGATTTCTTTCCAAGAAGGAAGAATACGCTCTTTCCACAGCCAAGGAATTTAAGGTATAAATGTCCTCTTTTGTTACGGTATGATCTTCATCAAATTCCATCTCTGCATGAGCATTTGCTGTTTCCAATACTCGTCCTGCCGCGGCAATACATACATCGGTAAGCTTTCTGCCAATCTTACCCTCCAGCTCTTCCTTTACCTTTTTAATGGATTCTCCAACCTTTTCAATATCGTGAATCTGTCCATCCAGCATGGCTCTTGTTTCATGTTCTTTCACCTTTTGGGCTACAATAACAAATCGGTCTTCTTCTTTATAGCCCACTGTTCCCACAATACTGCGTGTCCCAATATCCAATCCGAATACCAAATGTCCGGAATAGCCCTTTTTACTATTTTCCATAGAATTTATCGTATCCAATCTGTTTCCTCCCTATCTTAGTGCCAAATTTCTCTTATTCTGCACTGTTTTTCCAGCTGTATCATGGTATGGGCAAAGGCACCGCTGTTGTCAATGACCACATCTGCTTTTTTTCTGAATTCTTCCTCTGAAAGCTGACAGCCAATAATCTGCTCCGACTTTTCCCTGGAATAGTTTCTTCCCTTTTCCAATCGTCGGATTCTCTCTTCCTTCTCAACATAAATATACCAAAGCTCATCCAAATAGGGCAAATAGCCTGCCTCAATTAAAAGAGCTGCCTCTAAAAAGATTACCTTTAGTCTGTTTTCTTTTCTTGCCTCTTCAATCCCCTGAAGAATAAAGTCCTTTACTGCGGGATGAACAAGCTCATTTACTTTTTCCAGTAAACTTTTATCCTGAAAAATCCGAGCCGCCATCTTTAGTTTGTCAATGAAACCGTCATCCCCTAAAATATCCTTACCTAAAAGTTCTACTATAGAATCGTAGCAAGGCTGTCCCGGTTCCTTTACCCGGTTTGCCACCTGATCTGCTATGATAATTTCACAATCTGTATTTTCCTGCAAATATTCAAGAATTTTTGTCTTACCTGCACCTACTCCGCCGGTGATTCCAATTACCTTCATTATTTTGCTTCGTACCAGTTATTGCCCCAATGTACATCAATTTCCAATGCTACCTTTAAACTGGCTGCCCCCTTCATTTCTTCTTCCAAAATCTGTTTTACTGTTTCCAGCTCCTCTGCCTTTGTTTCAATTAAAATTTCATCATGTACCTGAAGAATCATTTTTGATTCCAAATTCTCTCTTTTTAATCGGCCATAAACACCAATCATGGCTATTTTCATAATATCTGCCGCCGTTCCCTGAAGGGGAGAATTCATGGCTACACGTTCTCCAAAGGAGCGCTGCATGAAGTTTCCTGAATTCAATTCAGGAATAGGTCTTTTTCTTCCGTAAATAGTGGTAACATATCCCTTTTCTTTTCCTGTGTTTACCAGGTTGTCCAAAAATTCTTTTACTCCGGGATAAGTCTCAAAATATTTATTGATATACTCCCCGGCTTCTTTTCTGGTAATGCTAAGATCCTGACTTAAGCCAAAAGAGCTGATACCGTATACAATCCCAAAGTTTAGCGCCTTGGCATTTCTTCTTTGCAGGTCTGTTACCTCCTCCATAGGAATATGAAATACCTGTGAGGCAGTAATACGATGAATATCACTGTCTGTATGATAAGCTTCAATTAAGCGCTGATCCTGTGACATATGAGCCAAAAGACGCAATTCAATCTGGGAATAATCTGCATCTACAAAAAGAAAGCCTTCTCTGGGAACAAATACTTTACGAATTCTTCTTCCCAACTCCATACGCATGGGAATATTTTGAAGATTAGGCTCTGTAGAGCTGATTCTTCCTGTGGCGGTAATGGTCTGATTAAAGGTGGTATGAATCTTACCATCCTCCATAATATAATTATTTAAGCCGTCTGCATAAGTGGATTTCAACTTTGCCAAGGTGCGATATTCCAAAATATCCGCTACAATGGGATAATCCACTGCTAATTTTTCCAGTACATCTGCTGCTGTAGAATACCCTGATTTGTTTTCTTGCCTCCGGGCATATTTAATTTACCAAATAAAATCTCCCCCAGCTGTTTGGGGGAATTCAGATTAAATTCTTCTCCCGCCTGTTCATACACTGATTTTTCCAGCTTATGAATCTTCTCTTCCAGAGCCTGACCATATTGTTTTAATTCCTCTTTTTCTACCTTAACCCCTTCCTTCTCCATATCGTAGAGTACATAGGATAAGGGCATTTCAATTTCCTGGAATAAAGCCAGCATACCTTCTTCCTTAAGTCGGTTTTTCAAAGGCTCTTCTGTCATATAGCAGACATAGGAAAGATAGCAGGCATAGGTTAAAAATTGCTCCTGCTTTTGTTCCATGGCTTTTTTCAGGGTAAGCTTTTCCAATACCTGACTTTTTTCGGGAATTGGTAAATCAAGATACTCATTAGCAATATCTGCTATTCCATAATCATTTTTTAAGGGATTACAAAGATAGGCGGCTATAAGACAGTCAAAATAAGTTCCTTCTTCTTCCAGGTAATCATACTGGCTCTTAATCTGTCCCGTTGCCAAGGGAATTAATCTGCTAAGCTCCCGTAATTTTAAGATAAGGTATTCCTTTGATAATTCCTCATTTTTTACAAAAAAGCAGGTTTTATCTTTTCCTATACAAAGGCTGATTCCCACAAATTCTTCTTCCCCTTTGCCATCCTCCAAAAGATAGAACCCGGCTCTCTCACTTTTCTTTATCTCTACCCATATTTCTTCAGCCTGAGAAATAGAGGTTATTACCTTAAAAGTGTCACTTTCCTTATTTTTTACCACAGCTCCCTGTTCAAATCTTCCCAGAAGATTCTTAAACTCCAGTTTTTTACAAAGAAGATATGCTTCCTTAGTGAAGGGATCTGTATACCTTGCTTCTTCCAAAGAATAAGGAATGTCTCCATTAATCTCTATGGTCGCCAGGGTTTTGCTTAGTTCTGCCAAATGACGGTTTTCACGAAGGGTTTCCCTGACACTTTTTTTCGTAATTTCTTCCAGATGTTCATAAATATTCTCTATGGATCCGTAAGTAACCATTAGCTCTGTTGCCGTTTTTGGACCAACCTTAGGGACTCCGGGAATATTATCTGCCGTATCTCCCATTAAGGCTTTTAATTCTATAAATTGAACAGGACTAACCTGATAGGCTTCATATACATCCTTCTCATAATAATCCTCTATTTCTGTTTTTCCACCTTTGGTCTTGGGAATTCTGATTTTAATATTGGGGCTGGCAATCTGAAGAAGGTCTCTGTCTCCGGAAACTAAGGATACCTGAACATTTTCTTTTTCTGCCCGTTTAGCAAAAGTGCCCAGTACATCATCCGCCTCCAGTCCTTCCTTTTCCATAATTAGAATCCCCATGGCCTTAAGAAGTTCTTTCATTACCGGAACCTGTTCACGCAGCTCCTGAGGCATCCCCTTTCTTGTCCCCTTATATTCCTCATACAGTTTATGACGAAAGGTAGGGGCCTTTAAATCAAAGGCAACAGCCAGATAATCCGGCTTTTCCTCTTCAATGAGTTTAAACATAATATTTAAAAATCCATATATCCCATTGGTATGAAGGCCTTCTGCATTAGTTAAATCCGGAACTCCATAAAAGGCCCTGTTTAAAATACTGTGTCCATCAATTAAAACTACTTTTTCTTTCATTAAATTACCACCATTGTTAATATAATTGCCATGCTGACAATAGTAATGACCTCTGCCACATAGGAAAAGCCATATAAAAACCGCCAGCGATTCACTTTTTTCTTTGCTTCTGTTAATAAAAGATTCAAATCCTTACGCAAATCGAAGCTTTTGCCTTCCTCCAAAACAGAGGAGCCGATCATTACCAGGTATTGAATCGTTAATTCTTCCATACATTCATCACAAGTATTTACATGGCATAAAAATTTATCCATATCCTTGTTGCTAAGCTGATTCGTTAAAAATAAAGGAATCATTCTATCTGTATCTTTACAGTTCATTATCCATCCTTTCAGTTACAGTACAATGGTACTGATTTACCTACATATCCTATTATAGTTTACACCAAAAAAGAGCTGTTGTAAAACACAACAGCTCTTTTCCTATCTATATTTGTAATAGTTCAACTTAACTATTCACTCTTTATACAAGAGATAATGCAGCCTCATCAGCAACAATTGTTACGTCAGGGTGGAACTGTAAAATAGATGCAGGTACCTGAGGTGTAACAGGTCCGAAAAATGCCTCTTTCACAATTTTAGCTTTATCAGAACCACTTACTACTACTAAAATCTTCTTTGCTTTCATAATGGTTCCAATTCCCATGGTATAAGCCTGTTTGGGAACGTCGTCTGCTGAAGCAAAGAAACGCTTATTTGCTTCAATTGTACTTTCTGTAAGATCTACACAGTGGGTCATTTTATCAAATTCATCATTAGGTTCATTAAATCCGATATGTCCATTGTGTCCCAGACCTAATAACTGTAAATCCTGTCCTCCCACTGATTCAATAATAGCTTCATATTCTTTGCATGCCTTGTCACTATCCGCCTCTGTTCCGTCCGGAAGATGGGTATTTGCAAGATCAATATTTACATGCTTGAACAAATTATCATGCATAAAATAGTAGTAAGACTGATCATTTTCTCTGGGAAGTCCTCTATATTCATCTAAGTTCACACTTTTAACCTGTGAAAAATCAAGGTCGCCCTTGTCATAAGCTTCAACCAAATTTTTGTAAGTGCCAATAGGAGTAGATCCTGTTGCCAATCCTAAAACACAATCCGGTTTTAATACAATCTGCGATGCAATAATATTAGCAGCTTTTCTGCTCATATCTTCATAGTCTTTTGTTCTGATAATTCTCATGTTGTCCTCCTCTAGAAATTCTCTTTAAAGAAAACTTCCAATGTTGCTAATGCAGCTGCTTCATCTTCACCTTCGATACTAACTTCTACCGTATCACCTTTTTTAGCACCTAAAGACATAACACCCATAATTCTTTTTGCATCTGCACTTTTTCCTTTACAGGAAATAGAAATCTTACTTTTAAATTCAGAACATTTCTTTACAAGAACCCCTGCCGGTCTTCCGTGAATTCCTACCTCGTCTGTAATCACATAAGTAAACTTGTTCATGATAAAATCCTCCATTTCTGTGTGGAATACCACACTGATCATATATTTTAATTTTTAAAATAACTAAATAATAAGAAACCTTAAATTTCTCTTACCTTTTTACGCAAAGGTAACACATACGTAGGAGATACGGACAATTCATCAATTCCCATATCCATAAAAGTTTCTGTTAACGTGAGGTCACTTGCCAACTCTCCGCAAATACCTACCCAGATTCCATTCTTATGCCCGTTGTCAATGGTCATCTGAATCATTCTGAGTACTGCCGGATGATGGGAATCATAAAAACGATTAATACATTCATTCTGCCTGTCAATAGCCAAAGTATATTGTGTCAAATCGTTAGTTCCAATACTAAAGAACTCTACTTCCTTTGCAAGTTCATCTGACATCATAACTGCTGCGGGTGTTTCAATCATAATTCCAAGTTCAACTTCACCAATGGCATGTCCTTCTTCAATTAATTCCTGTTTTACAACTTCTACGATTTCTTTGATTTTTTTAATTTCCCAAACAGAGATAATCATAGGGAACATAATAGAGCAGGTTCCATATGCAGAAGCTCTGTAAATGGCACGAAGCTGTGTTTTAAATACTTCCATTCTTTCCAGACAAATACGGATAGCACGAAGTCCCATGGCAGGATTTTCTTCATGATCCAAATGAAAATAATCTGCCTGCTTATCTGCACCGATATCTAAGGTACGGATGATAACTTTTTTACCTCCCATTCCTTCAACAACCTGCTTATAAGCCTCAAACTGTTCATCTTCTGTAGGATAATCCTTACTTCCAAGATATACAAACTCACTACGAAAAAGACCGATTCCACCGGCATCATTCTTTAACACCTTGGGTAAATCTTCTACATTCCCGATATTAGCATAAACGTTTACTTTTCTTCCGTCTCTGGTAATATTTTCTTTTCCAATAAGCTCATCCAAAGCTGCCAGTTCTTCTTTCCAACGTTTTAAATCAGCCTCTGCTTCCTTCATTGCCGTCTCATCAGGATTTACAATCAAAGTATCATGAAAACTATCTACTACAGCTATTTTTCCATCAAATTCATCCAACAATTCAATATCTGTATTGATTAAAGACGGTAAATTCATACTTCTTGCCAAAATGGCAGTATGAGAATTCTGGGAACCAAATCTTGTAACAAAGGCAAGAATCTTAGACTTGTCCATCTGTACTGTTTCACTGGGAGTTAAATCATCTGCTACTACAATTACAGGCTCTTCAGAATCAATTCCTGCTTCTTTGATTCCTGCAAGAATTCTCACGATTCTCTTGGAAATATCAAGTACGTCAGCACTTCTTGCTTTAAAATAATCATCATCCATATTGGCGAAAGTTTCTGCAAAGAAATCACCGGTAACAGTAACTGCATATTCTGCATTTACTTTTTCATCTCTGATTTTTGCTTCAATGGCTTCCAAATAATCTAAGTCTTCCATCATCATCTTGTGTACTTCAAAAATAGCTGCATGTTCTTCTCCAACTTCAGCCAAAGTCTTTTCATACAATTTATTCAGCTGTGTCTTTCCTTTTTCACAAGCATCCTGGAATCTTGCCACTTCTGCTTCCGCATCCTCTACGTTAGCCTTTACCAAAGTATACTCTTTCTTCTTAAAAATATACATCTTCCCAATTGCTATACCCGGTAAAACACTTTTTCCACTGAACTTTAACATCCTATTAACCCTCTTTCTTCAGACAATAAAAAAAGCCGGCAGTACAAATCAATCCATTCACATGATTAACTTATATCTCCTGACTTTCCCTCCAATTCTGATATTAGTATATCCATTTTTATATATTTATCAAAATTATATTAACAATAATATTCCTCCTTGTCAACTGCAAAGTCAATAGCCCCTTGGTTTAGGTTTCCCACACCTAAACCAAGGGGCTATTGTTTTTATGGTAAATATGAGATAAAACAGAATATTAAAATTCTGAGCGGATTTCAAGCAAAACTATCTGTTGCTTCTTCTCCAGATTTTCATTTTCTCAGCCTGTTTGATTAACTCATCTCTAAAGTCAGGGTGAGCGATGGAAATAAGTGCTTCTGCTCTCTGCCATGAAGAAAGACCTTTTAAGTTAACCATACCGTATTCTGTTACTACATTGTGTACGTTACAACGTGTATCTGTTACTACAGATCCTGTATTTAAGGTAGGCATAATTCTGGACTGAAGATTTCCTTCTCTATCTTTATAAGTAGAGGATAAGCAGATAAAGCTCTTTCCACCTTTGGAAAGATAAGCACCTAATACGAAATCCAACTGTCCGCCCGCACCACTGATATGCTTAATACCGGAAGTTTCTGCTCCAACCTGTCCAAACAAGTCAATATCAACTGCATTGTTGATGGAAATAAAGTTATCTAAAGAAGAAATCACACGAATATCATTTGTGTAATCTACCGGTGCACTTAGTAATTCCGGATTATCATTGATGTAATCATATAATTTCTTTGTACCTGCGGCAAATGCATAAGCCTGACGATAACGGTCAACATTCTTATATGCACCTGTAATTTTTCCCGCTTTAGCAATATCAACGAAAGCATCAACGTACATTTCTGTATGAACACCAAGATCTTTCAAATCTGATTCTGCAATCATAGAACCTACTGCATTGGGCATACCACCGATACCAAGCTGCAAACATGCTCCGTTAGGAATCTGTTCTACGATCAACTTCGCAACTGCCTTATCTACTTCAGAAGGAGCTGCTGCACCCAATTCAGCGATGCCGGGATTTTCACCTTCTACAACAAAATCAACTTTGGAAATATGTATACCATTTTCAAAACCGCCTAAACAACGAGGCATATTTTCATTTACTTCAACGATAATGGTTCTTGCTCTTTCACAAAGTGCTGCTAAGTGAGAAGCATTAGGACCAAAGTTAAAGTATCCATGCTCGTCCATGGGAGCTACCTGGAACATGACTACATTACTGGGAGTAGAAACTTCTCTGCAGTATCTTGGTAATTCAGAATAACGGATCGGTGCATAGAAAGCGCATCCTTTTGCAATATATTTTCTTTCAATACCGGACATATGCCAAGAGTTCCATGTGAAATGTTCTCCCGCATCTTCTCTTTCCATAACTGCTAAAGGTCTGCAAAGAACACCACCTCTTAAGTTAACATCTTTTAATTCATCTGTACGTCTTGCCAATGCCTTATCTAATGCATCAACAGTACCTACACACCAACCATAGTCAACCCAGTCGCCGGATTGAATTACTTTAACCGCTTCATCTGCAGAAACTAATTTTTTGCTGTATTCAGCTGCAAAACTCATTGTAAACTTCCTCCTTATTCATATTGTATAAAAATTTAAGTTGTTTCCTCTTTGATTCATTCAAATTATATCATTCTGGATAAATTTAGTCAAGATAAAATAGTAAGTTTTTCCAATTTTTTATTTTTTTTGTATCATTATTATGTTATTTTTAATAAAAAATTCCCACCAAATCCTATTTTATTTAACAGAATCCAGTGGGAATCAATCACTTAATTAAATTTATAATAAGTGTATTTCTTATTTATTTAAAGAATCTACTAATGCATCTGCTAACGCTGTAAATTCAGGAACGTTTGCATCACGTTCAGCAGAGTTGATAGAAACCTGCTCTCCTAATACTAAACATTCTTTCAGATTTTCTTCAATATAATCTTTCATTAATGTACCGGACTTAATTGCCCATGTTCCATTTTCAAGAAGACCGAAGGTTCTCTTCTGGAAATTCAAAGATTTTAAGTGATGTAAGAAATCATACATTACAGGATAGATTTCTAAGTTATATGTTACAGATGCTAATACAATGTGGCTGTATTTGAACGCTTCTGCTACTAAGTAAGATACGTGTGTCTTAGATACATCGTATACTTTTGTATTTGTAATACCTTTCTTAGCAAGTTCTGTAGCTAAAGTATAAGCTGCAGCTTCTGTGTTTCCATACATGGAAGCGTATACAATTAATACACCTTTTTCTTCAGGCTCGTAACGGCTCCATTTGTCATGCTTATCAAGGTAGTATCCTAAATCTGTTCTCCAAACAGGACCATGTAAAGGTGCAAACATTTTAATCGGAACAGAAGATGCTTTCTTTAATAAGTACTGTACGAAAGGACCATATTTTCCAACAATGTTTGTGAAGTATCTTCTTGCATCATCAATCCAATCACGATCGAAGTTAAATTCGTCGTTAAATAATTTTCCGTCAAGAGATCCGAAAGATCCGAAAGCATCAGCAGAGAAAAGAACTCCATCTGTAGTATCAAATGTTACCATAGCTTCTGGCCAGTGAACCATAGGAGCTGCTACGAAAGTAACAGTGTGCTTACCAAAGTTCATGGTGTCACCTTCTTTAACTTCTACCTTACGTCCTTCTACATCAAATCCAAACTGATGCATGAACATAAAGGATTTTTCTGTACTGATTACTTTACATTTAGGGTAACGGATCAATACTTCTTCCATAGAAGCAGCATGGTCAGGTTCCATATGATTAATTACAAGGTAGTCAAGTTCCTTTCCACCTAATACTTCTTTGATGTTTTTGATCAGTTCTCTACCTACAGACCAATCTACAGTATCAAAAAGAACTGTTTTCTTGTCCATTAACAAGTAAGCGTTGTAAGAAACTCCTCTTGGAATTGGATGAATATTTTCAAATAAGTGGGTACGGTTATCGTTGGCACCTACCCAATATAAATCTTCTGTTATTTTTCTAACACTACTCATTACTCTTTCCTCCTACATTAATTTGCTGGTATAAAGTTAGCTTTTTCTTCACCACAGTCAGGACATGTCCAGTCATCAGGAAGATTCTTGTAGCTTGTTCCAGGTTTTACTTCACCTTCTTCATCTCCGTTTTCAGGAATGTACTCATATCCACAACCCATACATACGTATCTTCCAACTGGTGCCGGCTTAGGTTCAGCAATAACTGCTTTCTTCATCTTAACCATTGGTGGAGCAGGTTTCTTAGGAGCTGTTCCGCCTAAAGCTTCAATTAATAATGGTACGATTTCATTTAAGTCTCCCACGATACCATAGTCTGCATTCTTGAAGATAGGAGCGTTAGCATTTGTATTAATAGCAACGATTGTTGTTGCATCTTTAATTCCTTTTAAGTGCTGGGATGCACCGGAGATACCTACAGCAATGTAAAGGTTACCCATGAACTTCTGTCCACTCATACCTACATAACGACTTAATGGTACATACTGTAATGTTTCAGCTACAGGTCTGGAAGAACCGATTGCTGCACCAGCTGCTGCCGCAAGATCTTCAATCAGCTTCATGTTTTCTTTCTTGCCAATACCTTTACCTGCACTAACAACTCTTTCAGCAGATATAATAGGTGTATCTTTTGCAATACCTACAGAGAAGTCATGACCGTCAGCTTTTAACGCTGCTACTAACTGTTCTACTTTTTCCTTAGCGCTTCCTTCTTTCAAGATCATTTTCTTTCTTGCGCCTGTAATAGGAAGTTTCTTAGCAGGTTTTGCCGCTGCTACTGCAGGAGCTTTTGCTGCTTTTCCTAAAATGTAAGAAGAAATAACTACGTTCTGAATTTCGTTAGTTCCTTCGTATATTGTTGTAATCTTAGCATCACGGTAGAAACGTTCTACGTCCATACCCTTAAGGTATCCGCTACCACCAAAGATCTGTAATGCATCATTTACAACTTCTAAGCTGATATCAGATGCATATTTCTTTGCCATAGCAGCTTCCATACCGTAAGGAACGTGAGCTTCTTTTAAATCTGCTGCAGAGTAAACTAATAATCTTGCCGCACGAAGTTTTGTTGCCATTTCAGCAATCTTGAACTGAATTGCCTGAAGTGTTGCGATAGGAGCATTGAACTGTTCTCTTTCTTTTGCATATTCAACTGCTGCTTCGTATGCACCCTGAGCAATACCAAGAGCCTGAGCTGCGATACCAATACGTCCACCATCAAGGGTAGCCATGGCAATCTTAAATCCTTCACCTTCTTTTCCAAGGAGGTTTTCCTTGGGAACTTTTACATCGTTGAATAACAACTGACATGTTGCAGAAGAACGGATACCTAATTTATCATAATGTTCACCAAAGGTAAATCCTTCCCATCCTTTTTCTACGATAAATGCACTAATTCCTTTTGTTCCAATCCCAGGTGTTGTAACTGCGAATACAACATAAATATCAGCAGGACCAGCATTGGTGATGAAAATCTTTTCACCATTTAAGAGGTAGTAGTCTCCTTTTAATTCTGCTGTGGTTTCTGTTCCACCTGCATCAGATCCAGCATTAGGTTCTGTTAAACCAAAAGCACCAATCTTTTCTCCGCTTGCCAAAGGTACTAAGTATTTCTGTTTCTGTTCTTCTGTACCAAATGCGAAGATAGGCCATGTTCCTAAGGATACATGAGCAGAAAGAATAACACCGGTACCTCCGTCTACTCTTGATAATTCTTCTACTCCGATAGCATAACTAATGATGTCTTTTCCCATTCCGCCGTATTCTTTCGGATAAGGAAGCCCCATGAAACCTCTCTTACCAAAATCTTTGATCTGCTCTGTAGGGAATTCATTATTTTTGTCTAACTGGAATGCAATTGGCTTAATTTCCCTTTCTACCCATTCTCTGATTTGGAGACGTAATTCCTCATGCTCCTGTGATGTTTTAAAATACATACTAATTTCCTCCTTCCTAGTATTTCAATCGTGACATTGCACAAAAATGTTTTTCATACTTGACTTTCTTTGTCCATTTTATCAGCATCAAAAAAGCAATTATGTAACCAAAGTTACATAATTGCAAATTATTCACTAAATTCTCTAATTTTGTCATTATTAACAATATAAAACACATCTTTCTTTACTTTTATCAGCCCCTCTTCCTGCATTTTCATCAATGCACGGGATAACGAAGGCCTTGCAACCCCAAAATAATTAGCTAATTGCTCTCTTCCCATTCCACTTTTTACCATCCCTTTACTATCGGCATTATTCACAAGCCAAATGGAAATTTTCGTTAAAAGATTAGATGATGAGTTAATATATACTTTTTTTAGTATTATTTTTTCTTTTTTTGTGATAATCGTTAAAAGATTTCTCATCAGCTGTTTACAGCAAATACATTTTTCTTCACACATATCTGAGAAAAATTTTAAGGAAATTTCTAAAATTTCTGAATTCACTACTGCCTCAGCATCATACCAGTAATCTTCTTTCCTATCCAAAAAAAAGTCTTCTCCAAAGACACTTCCTTCCTTTAGCTCACAAAGAATGTTCTTTTTCCCCAGGGCCACGTTCTTTACTAAAGCAACCTTACCGCTGATTACTGCATAAAACTTATTAGGTTTTTCTTCCTGGCTAAAGATTGTCTGGCCTGCTTTGTATTTTCGCAGACGAGATTGTGAGCAATTGAGAATATTTTCCATATTTGCTCTTGACATATTACTGAAAAGTTCACTATTCTCCAATATTGTTTTTGTTTCTGCATCCATAACTCATTCTCTTTTCTCTTCTGTTCTTTTCTAAAAGCCCCGTCCTCTTCTCTAAGCTTTTTACCATTATAACACAGAAGAAGAAAAAAACGGATAAAAAAGCAGTAAATCTCTTACTTTTTTATCCGTTTATGATCAATTTATTCTTCTTTTGCTGCTATAGCAATGCCCAATTCCTCCAGCTGTTTGTCATCCACAATATCCGGAGCATTCGTCATAAGGCAGGAAGCATCCTTAACCTTAGGGAAGGCAATTACTTCACGAATACTGTCTGCTTTTACCAAAAGCATAGCAAGACGATCCAGACCGTAAGCCAGTCCTGCATGAGGGGGAACACCGTATTTAAAGGCATTTAATAAGAAACCGAATCTGTCATAAGCTTGTTCCTTACTAAATCCTAATACCTCAAACATTTTCTCCTGTACATCACTTTGGAAAATACGCACACTTCCTCCTCCAAGTTCTGTACCATTTAATACGATATCGTATGCTTTGGCACGAACTTTTCCGGGATCTGTATCCAGTAATTCCAAATCCTCATCCATAGGCATGGTAAAGGGATGATGCATTGCGGTATATCTGTTTTCTTCCTCATCCCATTCCAACAGAGGGAATTCTGTTACCCAAAGGAAATTAAATTTATTTTCGTCAATTAAGCCAATCTGAGAAGCGATTTCAATACGAAGGGCACCCAGAACGTTATAAACAATCTTATTCTTATCTGCAGCAAATAATAACAGGTCTCCCGGTTCTCCCTTCACGGCCTCTACTAAAGCTTTTAATTCTTCTTCTGTCATAAATTTGGCAAAGGAGGACTTATAGCTGCCGTCTTCCTGTACTGCCAGATACGCAAGACCTTTCGCACCGTAGCCCTTGGCAAATTCCACTAAGGCATCAATTTTCTTACGAGGCATTGCTGACTGTCCCTTGGCATTAATTCCACGGACAGAACCGCCGTTTTCCAAGGCAGAAGTAAAGACAGAAAATCCGCATCCCTTTACGGTCTCAGAAACATCCTGTAATTCCATACCAAAACGGGTATCCGGCTTATCACTTCCGAAGCGGTCCATGGCTTCTTTCCAGGAAATTCTGGGCAGAGGAAGGCTTACTTCAAGACCGATGGCTTCCTTACATACATACTGAATCAGTCTTTCATTTACCTCAATCACATCTTCCACATCCACAAAGGATAATTCCATATCCACCTGCGTAAATTCCGGCTGTCTGTCGGCACGCAGATCCTCATCTCTAAAGCATTTTGCAATCTGGAAATAACGATCATAACCGGAGCACATTAACAGCTGTTTAAACAGCTGAGGTGACTGGGGAAGAGCATAAAAGCTTCCCGGATGCACACGGCTGGGTACCAAGTAATCTCTTGCTCCTTCCGGAGTGGATTTTTGTAAAATCGGAGTTTCCATTTCCAAAAATCCTTCTTCTGTCAGGAAGGAACGAATCTTTGCTGCAATCTTACTTCTTAAGATCATTTTGCTTTGAAGATCAGGACGTCTTAAATCAAGATAACGATATTTTAAACGTAATTCTTCTTTTGTCTTAGAATCTGCCTCAATGGGGAAAGGAGGTGTTTCTGCTTCTGACAAAATTCTTAACTCTGTAGCTCTGATTTCAATATCTCCTGTGGCCAGGTTCTCATTTACCGCACCGGAACGTTTTTCTACATGGCCTACTACAGCAATTACAAACTCACTGCGAAGCTTAGAAGCCTTTTCCAGCCCCTCTGCCTTAATATCACTTTCTTCAAAAATAATCTGTAAGAGTCCGGAACGGTCTCTTAAATCTACGAAAATGATTCCCCCTTTATTTCTCTGCTTCTGTACCCATCCCATAACGGTAACCACTTCACCGATATTGGCACTGCTTACCTCTGTACATCGATGGGTTCTTTTTAAACCTTTCATTGATTCAGCCATAATTTCCTCCAAATTACTTTTCTCTAATTAACTTTCCCTCTTATTCTCTTAATTCAGGGGATTACAATAAAATTCCTTAAACTCCTGATATCCCTCTTTCATTAACTGTTCCTTTTGGAACTTTTTATTCTTGTTCATTCGGGATACTAAAATTTGTTCTCCTCTAGTTCTGGCCTCCTGGGCCTCTTTCATTACTTCACACAGTCTTTCTGAACCCATTCCCTTTTCAATCAGATAGGCCACCTTTTTCTTGGCTCCGGGAATCTGATAACCACTTTCTAAAAGCAGTAAGACAATTCGTTCGAATCCAATGGAAAAACCACAGGCAGGAACATCCTTTCCGGTAAACTTTCCTACCATTTTATCATAACGGCCTCCGCCTCCGCAGCTGCCTCCAAATTCCGGAATGGCGATTTCAAAAATAGTTCCTGTATAGTAAGACATTCCCCTTACCAAGGTGGGGTCAAATACCATCTTAAAATCAGCACTCTTAACTGCTTCTACACTGTCAATAATCTCACCCAGTCCCTCAGCTGCTTCCGGCTCCAGATATTCTTTAATTTCTTCTGTAAGCCATAAAAAGCTGTCCTTGGCTTCTTCCATCCCGCGGAATAAATGTAAATATTTCTCAATGGAAGCTTTGGCAAATCCGGATTCCTCCAGTTCTTTTTCCACCCCTTCTAAGCCAATCTTGTCCATCTTATCCAAGGTAATGAACACGGAATCATAATCCTTTTCTTCAAAGCCGCTGTAGGCTGCCATAGCCTTTAAAATTCTTCTTTCATTAATTCTGATTTCAAAGCCTTTAAAGCCCAGTTTTCCTAAAGTAGTTGTGGTAGCAAGGATTAATTCAATTTCCGCCAAATTAGAAGGCTCACCCAAAATATCAATATCACACTGATAGAACTGACGATATCTTCCTCTTTGCGGTCTGTCTGCTCTCCACACTGGTCCAATCTGTAAAGCTTTAAAAGGAGCCGGCAAATTTGCACTGTTATTGGAATAAAATCTAACCAGGGGAACAGTTAAGTCATAACGAAGACCGCCATCCACAAGATCCATTTCCTCCTTTGCCGTCTCCAGATTCAACTTTTCTCCTCTTTTTAAGATTTTAAAGATTAATTTTTCATTTTCTCCCCCCTGTTTATTGCTTAAATTGGCAATATTTTCCACGCAGGGAGTTTCTATTCTGGTAAAGCCGAATTCAGCATAGGTTTCCTGAATTACATTAATCACATAATCACGAATTTCCATTTCTGACGGCAAAATATCCTTCATTCCGTTAACCGGTTTTTTACTAAGTGCCATGTCCGTCCTCCTGTTTTTTTCTTAAACTATATCTGACTTATCATATCATCATTTTTTTTCAGTGACAAGTGGTATCAAATTTTAGTCTCGCAAAATGTTATTTACTTCAATTTCATATTCTCTAAGAGAATTGGTCTTTCTGATTTTCTTTAAGGATTTTTCCTTTCCCGGAAAGCTTTCACCTAAATAACACCAAAGTTCTTTCATCTTAAATAAAGTATTCAGATCACCACTCATAATCTTTTTATACTCCTCCAAAATTTCCTCATGAAAATCTCTGGTACGTTTGAGCAGTTCTTCCCTGTCTGTCTTACTTTCCCTATAAGAGGGAATTTCTTTTCCTTGATTTCTTTCTTTCTCCCACGATACTATTTCTTCTGTTAATCCGGGGTAGCGAAGAATTCCCCTTCCAATCATAAACCTGGTGATAGTGGGAAAACGTTCTTTCACCCTTAGGTAGTCTTCCAAGGAGTTAATTTCCCCATTATAGCAAAGAGGAACCTTTATCCGTTTAATTGCCTTCTCAAAGGCATGAAAACGAATTTCCCCTTTATAAAAGTCACACCGAAGTCTGGGATGAACAATAAGCTCCTCTAAAGGAAATTTTTCATAAACAGCTAAAAGCTCCTCCCACTCGTCTTCCTCATTAAGTCCGATTCTTGTTTTAAGAGAAATTTCCATAGAAGATTTTTCAAAAACTTCCTCTAAAAACTGTTCCAGCCTTTCCTTCTCCCCAAGAAAGCCTGCTCCCCGCTTTTTTCCCACCACTGTTGCTGATGGGCAGCCCAGATTTAAATTTACTTTCTTATAACCATAAGGGGCAAGGGCCCGACAAATGGCAAGAAAATCTTCCGTGGAATTAGTTAAAATCTGGGGGACCAATTCTTTTGCAGAATTATTCTCCGGTAAAATACCGTCCCGGTCTCTTTTTCCCATTTTCTTATTGGCAATAAAGGGGGTAAAATAACGGTCAATATTGCCAAAATGATGTTCATATGCCCTGCGATAGGCATAGGTGGTAATGCCCTCCATGGGAGCTAAGTACAATTTAATGTTATCCATTCTTCTTCCTCATAAAGGGAAAAAAGCCTGTGCAGTTTTAACATAAACGGAATAAGGCTCTTTTCCCAACACTTATCTTAAACTTTTTTTCTTTATCAGACCATATTGTTATTTATATTCAAAGAATACCACATCTACCTTTACGTTATAAACAGGTTTTTCATTGATGTCATTATAATCTAAATATAAATCCTTAAAAATACATCGATATTCTCCCTCATTTATTTTTTATACTTTTCGTGAAATTTTCTTTTTTTGTACATTTTTATTCTACAATAAATTGTTTATTTCCCACTTATATATTCATTTTATCGTTAATCTTGACAAGCTCTTTAACTTTTTCTAAGATTATCTCCAGAAGAAAATATAATCTGCTTCTTTTCCTTAAAGGTAAAGATTCCAGTACTATACCAGAATGTTTTTACAAGAAAGGATACTTTATGAAATCATCCAAAGAATTAAAACAGCATCTTTTGTCCCTAGACCGTAAAGGCTATCCTGTATATAAGGAATTGACCGGAATCTATGATTTTGGTAAATACTATCTTTCCATAGATTATGTCCAGGGAGATCCCTTTGCCTCTCCTTCACGACTGTCTGTCCATCTTCTCCATCAATGGGCAGAATTTCCAAAGGAGTTATTTGACTGCTATACAAAACGTATTACCCTTCAAGATCATTTAACCCGCTTATTTGCAAAACAGCTTTCCCGCCACAATAAAGAAGCAAAGGGTTCGGGAAAAAGCGGACTTTTATCCATCTCCTTTTGCGGACAAAAGGTTTTGGAACGAACAGCCTGCCAAATTACGGAGCAAAAAATAATTCTTCGCTTTGAAGCAGGTTTTCCTGCTAGAGGAAGAACCATTGATGCTAAGGAATTGGAAAAAATGCTTTTTCAGATTCTTCCTTCCTGTGTGGAAAAAAGCTTATATTATCAACAGATTAATAAAGATAAGCTGATAAAGTCCATCCAATTGTGTGAGGACCAAAGCTATATCAGAGCTCAGCTAAAGGAACGTAACTTATGTGCTTTTATTGCCAATGGTTCTCTTCTTCCAAGAGAAAGCGGTGTTACCGATCTTCCCATGAAAAATGGCATTTGCTTTCAGTCTCCTTCTTCCTTGGAAGTCAGTATATCACTTCCTAACAGAGGCACAATTAAAGGGATGGGGATTCCTAAAGGAATTACCCTTTTTGTCGGTGGGGGATATCACGGAAAATCCACGGTTCTGCAAGCTCTACAGGAGGGAGTGTATAACCATATTCCCGGGGATGGCAGGGAATTGGTCATCACAGAGGAAACAGCCTTTAAGCTTCGTGCAGAAGATGGAAGAAGTATCTTGCAGGTTGATATTTCTCCTTTTATCCAAAACCTTCCCGGCAAAAAGGATACCCAGGCATTTTCTACTGAGGATGCCAGCGGAAGTACTTCCCAGGCAGCCAACTTAATGGAAGGGATTGAAAGCGGATGTAATCTGTTTTTAATTGACGAAGATACCTCTGCCACAAATTTCATGATTCGTGATCAGCTTATGCAGTCTGTGGTATCTCCAACGGAAGAACCGATTATTCCTTTTATTCAAAGGGCAGAAAGTCTGTACCGGAATCTGGACATCTCTTCCATTATTGTGGCCGGCAGCTCCGGTTCCTTTTTCTCTATTGCAGACAGAATTATTCAAATGAAGGAATATCTTCCTTACGATATTACTCAAAAGGCAAAGGAAGCAGCTAAGGATTATTATCCGTCTTCTTTTTCATCAGAAAACTTTCCTTCCTTTAGCACACAGCGATGTCCTGTTGCTAATCCGGAATTAAAGAAGAATGACCGGATAAAAATAAAGGCTTTTGATACACAGGAGGTATCCTTAAACTACGATACCATTGAACTACGCTATTTGGAACAGCTGATCGACAGGGAGCAAACCATGGCCTTGGGCTATCTTCTAAAATATGCACAGCTTTCCCTTTTTGACGGAAAAAGAACCATGGACGAAATTCTTTCTCTTATTGAACATCTCATTACCCATAAGGGAATGGAAGCTTTATTCCCCTCCGGAAAAGTAAGGGATTCACTGGCTCGTCCAAGAAGAATAGAGATTGCTGCCTGTATCAATCGTTACCGTAAACTGCTATTTACCAAATAAGCTTATTCTACCTGCTTTAAACAGCAATAAGGGAAGGCATGATTTCTCCATCAACCTTCCCTTAACCTTTTCTTTTTTTTAATCTATACTTTCCAACTTGTCTATTTAATTCTTCCGAATGAACTATATTCTTCCCGGAAATCACTTCCTGTTTCCCGGTCGGTACACTCTAATTGGTATAATACATCAACTTTTATGAATTATAAAGTAAAAAATGATTGCTCAAGCTGCAGGATAATTTCCTTTGTGCTTTCTTTAAGCTCAGTTACGTCCTGCCATCCAATCTTTTTTTCCTCCCTTTCGTATCCGGCAAAATACTCTGATACGATATTGTTATACTCTTCCTCTGATATAACATTTCCCTCACTATCTGTGAAAATAAGGGTATAATCATCCTCCTGGGTTTCTCCTGCTATTGTTTCCTTTCCTGCAAGATAATTGGTAGAAATTTTCCCCTCCTCCATCACCAGCTCCATGGTTGCCAAAAAAGCTCCATACATACCATTTCTGGTAATATCTTCAACTACATAATGAGGAAGAAAGTTCTCATCTAAATATCGCTCCCAGACCTCCTCCACAAGATCCGGCTCTGAGCCTTCCAAAAAGTCTGTGATACACTCTCTTATCCCATCCAAGGATTCATTTACCTCAAATATTCTGCTGGTTGTATAAAGTCCTGTTCCTCCCATGCCGGAAATAACAATCTCATATCTTCCGTTTTGGTCCAGATCAGTTACTGCATAATGTACAATATACCCAAGAGATTCATAATCTTCAAGCCACATCTGCCTGTTTTGGGCAATAAGGGAGAGTTGGCGATAAACCATATCCTCTTCCTCCTCAATTTCCTCTTGTGTATTAATCTCTGAAACTTCTGCAGGCATGGAAGTTTCTTCCAGGGACTCACTTTTTGTTTCTTGTGATATTGGTTCTTCTTTTATAATCTCTCCTTCTATCAGATAATCCTTTTTTGTATTTTCTCCCTTTGTTTCCTCCAAGGTTCCACTTTTACAGCCTGCCAATAATAGACAGATAAGTATACAAAATATCCATCTATAGTATATTTTTCCTCTTTTCGCCATCTTCTTTTTCTCCATTTTTACATATATAGATTCTCAAAATCTCTAAGCCTTTATCTCTGCCATTTCTAAAAGCTCTTTTTATTTATGCTCTATCATATTTTTAATAGATGCACCGGAATATCATTTTTTAAGAAACTGTTACACCTATTTCGTCTTTTATCTTGTGAATATAAATTTGCTGAATTTCCTTTATTCTGCCCATCCCCTTTATCTGCAGCTGAACCTCTTCAAATTTTTGGGAATCCTTAAATAAAGATAACCATGAATTCTTTTTCTCTCCTGCCATATCCACATAGGCATGCTTGCCTGCCGATACCATTAGAGGACGCATAATAATTCTGGTATAGCCTTTCTCAGATATTTTATCAATCAGAGCCTGCGGAGTGTATTCTTCCTTTCCCTCTAGCAGTCCCAAAAACACATTTTCGTATCCTCTCTCCTGAATTATCTTTTCCATATCCCCATAAGCAACTGCGGCATGATGATAAGAACCGTGGCCCAAGAGAATAAAAGCAATCTTTTTTTCTATGGTTTCTTCCCAAGTAGAAATTCCTGCCTCCTTCATCATTTGGTCTGCCATAATCTTAGCTACATCAGCTTTTCTCTCTGTTTTCTTTTCTTTATCCTGCTTATTTTCTTCTAATAACGGTTCAATTAATTGTAATGATAAAAACTGCTCTTCATAAAGCTTTACCTTCTGTTTTAGTTTTTCGTATTCTATTCCCCCAATCAAAAAGGTAGGATGAACCACCAGATATTTTACCCCTTTATTAACTGCCTCCCGGAAGGCTTGGTCTACATTGTAAATTGTTGTATTTGTCTGAATACGGATTCTGTCAATAATATGCTGATTGGAAAATACTCTTTGTACTTGCCAATGAGGATAAGCTTCTTTTAATGCCTTTTCTATCCCTCCAATATCTTCTCTGCAGCTTTCTTCATAGGAGGTTCCAAAACTCACCACAAGAATCTCTTTTTCCGAAGTTTTATCTATTTCTGTCTGCTTATCCTGATCACAGGAAAAGGGATTTTGGATACTGTATAAATCTTCTGTCATAGGATATTTCTCTTTCTTTCAATATACTTTATTACATAAAAACTATTTTTCCGGATTATAGGTCCAGCCACAATCTTCATGATAACTACTTCTTTCCAATTCTATACCATTAATTAACTTTGTCTACCTTACCTTTCTGAACAATAAATATCCCGCCGGAAATTAAGATCAGAGCGATTACTTCTTTTATTCCAAAGCTCTGTCCGCTTTCTTTTAAAATTACTGCTGAAAGAATGGCTCCAAATACCGGATTCAGACAACCAAAAACAGCAACTTTAGATACCTCATTATAATGTAACAAAAGCGACCACACCGTATAGGCAATGGCAGATACGAATGCCAGATAGATTACTATGGAAACTCCTTTTCCTGTCCATACAGTTAATCTACCTCCTGCCAGATACCCTGCCACAATCATAACCAAACCACCTAAAGTAAACTGATAGCCGCTTAAAACTACAGGATTCTCTTCCTTCCTATACAGGCGAATCAGTGCAGAGGATATTCCATAACATATAGTGGAGAGGATGATCATCCCCTCACCCTGCATTCTAAAGCTAAAGTCCAGTCCTGTACCGGTCAGATTAACCAGCACAATCCCTCCAAAACCCAGTACACTTCCAAATAATTTAACCGGTGTCAGTTTCTCTTGTTTAAATATTAATGATGCAACTAAAATTGCAACAAACACACTAATACCATTCAATATGGAAGACTTTACTCCGGTGGTATGTGCTAATCCTATATAAAAACAAAAATAATGCAATGATGTTTGGAAGATAGATAATACTGCTATTTTTTTTAATGATTTTTTCTTGGGAAGCAGTATCTTTCCTGCCAAGATACTTCCTATTACCACAGTTAATATTCCTGCTAAGGTAAAACGATAACCTGCAAACAATATCTGTGTTCCTGTTGCTTCCCCGGCGATATTAAACCATCTATAACCTAATTTAATTGCCGGGAATGCACTTCCCCATAAAAAACAACATATAGTGGCCAAAATAACCATAATAAACGGATGTGCAAAAATTGTCGATTGTTCATTTGTTTTCATCTTTTATATCTCATCTTTCATTTTTACTATTCATTAATAACAGAATACAATGATATAGAAATGTATGCAAAAGAAGCACCTGAATTGAAACAAAATCCTTCCTTCTTTTTTGAATTACATTTTTCATCTTTTTTTCTTTTTATTATTTCTGATAATTATAATCGCTAATCCCGTAAAAATAACACCACCAAGGATTATTCCACCTATCATTCCATCCCCAATTTTTCCTGCTATAAAAACAGATGTTGGTCCGTCTGCACCACCGATAATACTAATGGCCACAGAATTATTCATTTTTAAATTTACTCCCCAGCCAATAAGTAAAAATCCAATTACTGCTGAAATAACTGCCATTAACTTTTTCATTTTTTTCCTCCGTTATAATAAATAATCCTGACGATCCACCTTTCCCTGTGCCAAATATCAACAAGTGAATTCTGCTACATATTTTTATATTATACAATCTCTTTGCTATCAGGAAAATAGGCATGTGATATGGTATAGTTAATTTAAAACCGTTGCACTAGTATTGATAGTACACTTAGAATTATTCCCGCGTGAATTGATATTTTACCATCTCTATTTGTTTGCTTACAAAGAAGTCTTCTCTTAATAAGAGAGATCCCCACAATCCAAAAAGGTAAAGTAAACCATATGGTATTATAATTCTTATCTTTGATACACCAAAATAGTTCTGCACCTAAAAATCCAAACCAAAATAGTAAAAATCCCAGGATATATAGCTTACTAAAGCTTTCCAAGTAATATATTTATCGACCGTCACGTCAAATTCTACAATATTTACACTTGCATCCTGCAAGGTTAACTTTTCTGCTCTTTTTAAACAATCAATGTATGCTTTCAGCTTTTCATCTATAGGTATTTTTATACTTTCATCAGCTTCCCAAAAACATATGGATTACCTAGATTATAAGAAAAGCTCAAATCACCATTTGGACGTATTGCTATAAATCCTACACCAATGAATATAAATAAGTCAGCTTTCACCACACCTACAATTCAAATTAATTCATGTATTTCTCCAACTTTCCAGTATTTACGGGCTTTTCCGCCCATCAACATCTATGTAATTTGCACTTTTCCCTTATTTTTTCCCTTGTGAGGAAACTATAAGGGAAAAAGTGTTGTTTTCGTTTTAATCCTTCCCCACTACCTTATCAAGAAGCCTTGCTGAATTCTTCTTAGCTTCCCTTGTAGCGGGAGCGTAAATATTCATTGTGGTACTTACTGCGGAGTGTCCCAAGAGCTCCTGCACATCCTTTGGCGGTGCTCCGTTTGCTAACAGATTGCTTGTGTAAGTGTGTCGTAATGAATGGAAGTGAAAGTTTTCAAATCCTTTCAGGTGCTTCCTGATTGACCTGCACATCCAGTCCAGTGCTTCCCTTCCTAAGTACATTCCGTCCTGTCTGACACACACCAGTGAAATCTCTGTGTAGTCCTCCGGCACTTCCTGTGTTCCATCCAATGAATACAGTTCGTAGTAAACTCTGTTCTTTTCTCTGACTTCCTTGTAGTAATTTCGCTGATAAAGCTGTTCGTACTGAAAGCGTTGCTTGTGCTGTTCCTTTTTTGCCTTTCGTAAAATTTCAGCGAGGGTATCGCCAAAGTCTACGATTCTGACCTTCTTACGCTTGGTAGGTCCAAGCTCCAGCTTATGCCTTGCATTGTTCCGGCTTAAGCTCCTACGCACCGTCAGATACTGTTCCTCTAAGTTGATGTCATCCCAAGATAATCTGGTCACTTCCCCAATTCGCAGACCTGCATAATATGCTATCTGCACTGCCAGCAGTGAGGAGCTTTTCTTTTTGGTAAGATAAGCTATGATTTCATTGTACTGCTGATGGGTAATGGTCTTTTCCTGCGAAAATTCTTCATCTTCCGTAGCGAACAGATCCACTTCCTGTGTCGGTCGTCTGATTACTACATACTGCATAGGATTGAAACTGATATACTGCTTTGGAAACACCGCATACCGGAAAGCCCTCTGTAACACTGCTGAAAATGAATGGATACGGTCTATGCTTAACGGTTTTGCTTCCGTACCATCGGGAGCCGTTCCACCGAAGCTTAAATAATCCATATACTCATGCATGTGTTCACTTGTGACTGTCCGAAGCTTTCTTTTGCTTAAAGGGTGTCTTTTCATAATCTTCACTACACCAAGATAAAGGGTTACAGTGTTATTACTAAGGGAACTGACTTTCAGCTCCTCATCCACCCACACATCCAAAAGCTCTCCCAGTGTGATGTTCTCCGTTTTGGCTACGATTTTCTTACTTTCGTATTCCTCCATAGCCTTACGGAGCAGTTTTTCCGTTTCTGACTTACTTTCTGTCCCCACGCATTCCTTCTGAACCAAGTTATCACTGGCATCTCCACGTAATAGCGGTAATACCATTTCTTGCCTTTTTTCCTTACAGAACCTTTTGCCATAATCGTTTCTCCTTTCGATATCGACAATCGGAACTGATAAAATGCTTCTTGCGTGTAAATATCTTACGGACAAGTCCGTAAGCCAATTCGTCGCTCGTCAAATCTGTAAACAGTTTGACTCGCTTGCACTCATTGTATCATAACTCCGGTTGTCTAACTATACCGATTCGGAATCTTCCGAGTATTCGACAGAAATGGATTATACCTTGCCACCAAGAAAATCGGTAAGAATAATCCCAAAGCGGAACAGATAAAGGCAGATAAAAAAGGAATTTATCACAGACCGTATCCGCAACTCCATCAAAGCATGGGGGAACTGTCCGGAACTGCTTGCCAATATCATACGAGGAGCAACCAACCGACTGGCACTTCTGATTCACGATGTACTGAAAGCTGCAAGAGAACTGAAAAACAAACTGTTTTATGAAGCTTTGGAAAAAGAGTACGGAAGCAAAGCAGTTATAAAAGCAGAGGATAACGCGGATGTTGCTACAGCTCCGGCTAAGGAAGTGGTGCTCTGTCAAGAAAAAGTACAAATTAAACGTGAACTTTTTTCATAACATCATTCTTAACCTGCAATTAATTCTAAATTCTTTAGCTCTTTCCAATACTTATCCTCATATTCATTT
>JAFXGR010000035.1 GCA_017520155.1 Lachnospiraceae bacterium | reverse complement strand
TCTCTGCTTTGGCCCCTGAGCTTGATTTTCTTCCCTCAGATATTTTTTCCTTTTTTGCTTTGGCTCTTGAAGTTGCTTTTCTTCCCTCAGATACTTTTTCTTTCTTTTCTTTGTGTCTGAATAGCTTCATATTCCCTAATTAACTTCTCCAGCTCCATTACCTTCAGTGCCCGTTTATACATAGGAGGTCCTACCATTTTTCCATTAATTACCGTCTCATTGGCTCCCTGGATCTGAATACGCTCCACAGTCTCAATAATCTCCTTAGCATGGGAAATTTCCTCTGCCGACGGACTAAATACACGATTACACCAGGGTAGCTGAATAGGATTTACAATTAAGCAGCCGTGAAAGCCCATGGCACAGGATTGACTCTCCTCAGCCATAAAGGCCTGTTCATTTTTTAAATCTAAAAAAGGTGTATCAATAGGAAGCAGTCCATGGGTACGGGCTGCCATAACAATCATGGTTCTGGGCATATCAAAGAGGTGTCTTGGGCAGTTATTTTTCCCTGACACACTGTCCAAATAATCTTCACCTCCAAAAAGTAGGGCAATATTTCTCTTACTGGCAGAGGCTATACTATCAATATTAATTACCGCCTGAGCCTTTTCGATTAAAGGAAGAAGCTTTAAGCTTCCGCTTTTCAGCCCTTCCCTATGCTCTACAAAATCCAGCAGGGCCTCGAAGGCCTTAATATTTCCTGCATCACTGATTTTCGGTGTGATGATTCCCATAATCTGATCATCACTAATGAGCTTTAAATCCTCAGGCAAATCATCTGTCTGTAAGGGATTTACACGAAGAACAATCTGCCGTCCACGAAAAATACCACTATCTAAATATTTTTTTAAAATAATACGTGCCTCTTTTCTCTTCTCCTTGGGAACACCATCCTCCATATCAAAGATAATGGCATCAGTATCACATTCTATTGCTTTTTTTATATATTTTTCATTGTATGCCGGTACAAAAAGCATACTGCGTAACAGATAGGCCATAGTTTTCCCCCTTACAGATACTTTTTTAATCTTTATTCCCCAATCAGAACTCTTTTCCCCTCAAAGGCAAAACCATATTTACGAATACGTTCTGAGGGAATTCCATGTGCAATTAAGGAAGCCTCATACTGCTTTTTTTCAATCTGGTCTAAGGCCGCCTTTACTGTGTCTTTTAAGCTTTCTTCTTCCTCTTTATCACAGGTTTTAAATTCCAAAATATAAGCATAATCCTTTCTCTTCTTTGGCTCTAACATTACATCATATCTGCCAAAGCCACTTTCCCGATTAGAAGTAATCACATGTGTTCCGGCAAGCTCCACCAATAATCCCAGTACAAAACCATGATAAAACCGCTCCGGTTCCTCTCCCATTGGCCCTTTTCCCGCATCAAAATAGCTAAAGGTCTGCAAGGCTACTCTGTTCATATAGGCATTCATCTCTTTTAAATTACCACCCAATAATGCTTTTATAAAATCATTATAATCTGCCTTCACCGTTCCAAACCAATCCTTTACCAGTCTGCGAAACATTCTCTTGACTTCATAATTAGTCAACGCCAGTTCATACATCACATCTTGATCCTCTATCAGATCTACCTTATCGTAGGATAAAATTTTTAAATAGCCACCAGCGGTAAGTAAACTCCAAACTGCTTCTTCATTATCTCCCAAACGATTGTATACAATCTGTTCCTCTATACTGCACTTAATATGTTCTCCCTGAAGCAATTGTTCCAAAGACATTTTTATCCGGTAGTTTCCTTCCCGAATTAATTTTGCAGCCAAGCTATTGGCACTGGTATTTGCCCAGTAGGTATCATATATTTTTTTATTTAAAAAATTTAAAATGGACCAAGGATTATAGATATCTTCATGTTTACCAAACACAAATCCATCATACCAAAATTTCACCTTCTCTTTTTCTTCCCCTAAGCCAAACTCTTCTAAAGAAGAAAACACTTCTTCTTCCGTAAATCCAAAACATGTAGCATATTTATCTGAAGTGGTTGTTACTACTTCAAGGTGATTTAAGTCTGAAAAGATAGACTCCCTGCTTACACGAGTAATTCCAGTCATTATTCCTCTCTCCAGACTGGGATTTGTTTTAAAGGTAGAATTAAACATACTTCTTGTAAAAGAAACTAACTTATCCCAGAATCCATTGACATAGGCTTCCTGCATAGGTGTATCATATTCATCTAATAAAATAATGACTTTCTTTCCATAATAGCGGTGAAGATAGGACGACAATTGGAATATTGCTGAGGTAATTGTGGTCTCCTTGGGATTATCCGATATTACCTTCTTATAATACTCCTCCTCTTCTTTTCGCAAAAAATTCTCTTCCAGCAAAAAAGAATATTTGCTATAGAGGTTTCTTATAATTTCATATAGCTTCTCTTTGGTCGCTTCATAAGTTACTTCCTTCACTCTGGCAAAGGACAGGCTAATCACAGGATAAGTTCCCTGAAGATTACGATATTTCTCCTCCTGCCAGATAGACAAACCTTCAAATAAATCCCTTCTCCCTTCGTAATCTACAGAAAAGAAACACTCCAACATACTCATGGTTAAGGTCTTTCCAAAGCGGCGAGGACGGGTAATCAAAGTTGTATCATCTCCGGATTCCCACCACTGTTTAATGAAAGAAGTCTTATCAATATAAAAATAATTTTGTTCCCTTACAACACTAAAATCCTGCTTTCCTATGGCCACCGTTCTTGGCATGATATTCCCTCCTTACAGAAACCTTCTTACTTCTTCACTTCTTTAACAAGGTTTTCCTTTATTCCTCCATTCCCTGCTCTATTCCCTGTTCCAAAATATCTTTTGTATAAGCTTTTATGATCTATTCTTCTTCAAATAATGTCATCATTATGCTGATTACCTCCTTCTTATGACTTTCTAAATACTCCTTCAATACATGTCTATCCATGCAGATTCAGATGGTCTCGTTAATAGTTTTTTCTGTTCGTCCAAATTTTTTTCTCTGTTTATTATAAACTTTACAGAAAATAATATATTGCCCTATGATATCTTCACTTTCCCCATATAGCACTTTTACTTTTGCCTCTATAGATACGTCTTCTCCTTGGAAGAACTCTTCCGATAAGGATATCCTATCCGGCACTGCTTTCCGATCTCCCGTAAAGATTACATACAGCTCTGGTTTTAGTAAGGTAACTTTTTTACTCCCATAAAGATTCTGCCCTGTTCTTTGAAAATAATCATGGTAGGTCTGTATCATATACATTAATGCTCGAATCATGATGTTATAGCTCCAGGTGGACTGGCTTTCGACCAAAATCAGCAAATGGTTTCCTACAGAAAAGCCCATATCATTATAATCTCCATCTACCATGATATGCTTAAGGGTAATATCTTCCAGTTGGTTTTCTGTGACTTCCTTATCCTCCGGATGAAGTGTTTGATATAACTGCAATAAATATTTTTTATTCCGAAACAGATCTGTAAATACACTGTCCTTTATTTTTCCCTTGGTAATATCTTCCAATACCCTTCCTTAGTGCTTATCTTTTCTTCCCATGCATCCTTCCTTTCCTCTATTCAGTTGTCATAATAGAGAAGGTATTTTGCGATAGGAAAAAGAAATGTTCCAAAGATATGCTAATAGAATCTCTAATATGATTGAATAATCCGGGGTGAAATACATCACCTGTCCGGCTATTGGAAATCATATTTCCGTTTTTTGAGAAATCACGATTCCGATAAAAAGGAAATCGTTTCTAATAAAACCTTATAATGGCATCATGCACCATTGGGTGTAAAT
>JAFXGR010000004.1 GCA_017520155.1 Lachnospiraceae bacterium | reverse complement strand
TACCATTCACATAGAATATTTTTCTGAGAGTGAAGTTCAAAAAACGTAGGCGTAGCGGGCTACGCTGAGGCTTTTTGAATCTTTGCTATCAGGAAAATAGGCATGTGATATGGTGTAGTTAATTTAAAACCGTTGCACTAGCCCTCAAGCTTAGCCTTATATCGGGAAAACTCCCGGTATAAGGCTAACGTTTACAACGGTATAAAAAAAGAAACAAAACGCCTTACCCTCAAGTAAACTTGGGGAAGGCGTTTTGTTCTTTTTTTGCATCGTAGGCTATTCGCTTACATCATTCCCATTCCGCCTCCTGCAGGCATAGGGGGAACGTCTTCTTTAATATTGGCAACAACAGATTCTGTTGTTAATAAAGTAGCAGCAACACTGGTTGCATTCTGTAATGCACTTCTGGTTACCTTTGCAGGATCTAAGATACCTGCAGCTACCATATCTACATATTCTTCTTTTAAAGCATCAAATCCTGTTCCTACTTCAGATTCTCTTACTTTATTAATAATAACACTTCCTTCCAATCCTGCATTTGCTGCGATATGGAATAAAGGTGCTTCTAATGCTTTTAATACAATCTGTGCTCCTGTTCTTTCGTCACCTTCTAAAGTATCTGCTAATTTAGAAACTTCTTTAGAAGCGTGAATATAAGCAGAACCACCACCGGAAATAATTCCTTCTTCAACTGCTGCCTTTGTGGCTGCCAAAGCATCTTCTAAACGAAGTTTTGCTTCTTTCATTTCTGTTTCTGTAGCTGCTCCTACACGAATTACAGCAACTCCTCCTGCGAGTTTTGCAAGTCTTTCCTGTAATTTTTCTCTATCAAAGTCAGAAGTTGTTTCTTCAATCTGTTTTTTAATCTGTCCTACTCTTGCATGAATAGCATCAACATCTCCTGCTCCTTCAACGATAACAGTAGCTTCTTTCTGAATCTTAACAGATTTTGCACGTCCTAACTGATCTAAAGTAGCTTCTCTTAAATCCAGTCCTAATTCATCGGAAATTACCTGTCCGCCGGTTAAGATAACAATATCTTCCAGCATAGCTTTTCTTCTGTCACCATATCCCGGCGCCTTTACTGCCACTACATTGAAAGTTCCCCGAAGTTTATTAACGATTAAGGTGGTTAAGGCTTCTCCTTCTACATCTTCTGCAATAATAAGAAGCTTTGCCCCGCTTTGAACAATCTGTTCCAATACAGGAAGAATTTCCTGAATATTGGAAATCTTTTTATCTGTAATTAAGATAAAAGGATCATCTAAAACAGCTTCCATTTTATCCATATCTGTTGCCATATAAGCAGAGATATATCCTCTGTCAAACTGCATACCTTCTACTAAATCAAGTTCAGTTAACATAGTTTTGCTTTCCTCGATTGTGATAACACCATCGTTGGAAACTTTTTCCATTGCATCTGCCACCAGCTGACCTACTGTATCATCACCTGCAGAAATAGCAGCAACTCTTGCAATCTGTTCTTTTCCGTTAATTTTAGAGCTCATTTTTGCAATAGCTTCTACTGCTGCATCAGTAGCTTTTTTCATTCCCTTTCTTAAGATAATAGGATTTGCTCCTGCCGCAAGGTTTTTGATTCCTTCATGAACCATTGCCTGTGCCAATACAGTTGCAGTTGTGGTACCATCACCTGCCACATCATTTGTTTTTGTAGCAACTTCTTTTACCAGCTGTGCTCCCATATTTTCAAAAGCATTTTCCAGCTCGATTTCTTTTGCAATGGTTACACCATCGTTTGTAATTAAAGGTGCACCAAAAGATTTGTCAAGTACAACATTTCTTCCTTTAGGTCCTAAAGTTACTCTTACTGTATTTGCTAACTGATTTACACCTGCTTCTAAAGCAGCACGGGCTTCAGCACCATATTTAATCTCTTTTGCCATGATTATGACCTCCTATTTTTACTTCTTATTTTATAATAAAGACTATGCTTCAATAATAGCTACAATATCAGACTGTTTTACTACGATGAATTCTTCTTCATCCAATTTTACTTCTGTTCCTGAATATTTAGAGTAGATTACCTGATCTCCCGGCTTTACTTCCATTTTTACTTCTTTTCCGTCAACCATTCCTCCCGGACCTACAGCAATAACTTCTGCCTGCTGAGGCTTTTCTTTTGACTGTCCCGGTAATACGATACCGGATTTTGTTGTTTCTTCTGCCACTAAATGTTTTAATACAACTCTGTCACCTAAAGGTACTAATCTCATGTTAAATCCTCCTATGATAATAAAATCCTTTCCATCTTATTAGCACTCTTTTGTTATGAGTGCTAATCTCTAATGGATATATTATGTTTTTCTTGAATTAGTTGCAACTAAATATATCAGTTTATATTTTATATTTTCTCTTTATATCTCTTATTTTCTCTTTTTTACTCACTTTTTCTGATTTATATCGATTTAATATTTTTTTTAGAAATCTTCTTCTCAAAATATTCATCCTTTTTTTGGAGGAAATTTTCCCATGAAAAAAATCTACAGCCTAAGGCTGCAGATTTTTTCTTAATCTTTTTTGATATTCTTCTGAATTTTTAATTTTCATTTTATTTTCCAGCATCTCATATTCCGCATCAGAGAATACCTGAGGAAGCTCTTCTTCCACATTTTCCTTCACTGCAATTCCTACGGCAATGGAAGGAGTTAATCGGGAATCTATGTATGCGTTGCATCTTTCCTGAATATGTGAAGCATAATTCTCTGCCTCTCCCTCATAGGGCATGGGAATCATAACATTGAATACATCTCCGTCTACACGGCCAATAACATATTCCGGTTTTCCCTCTTCCATCAAAATGCTAGCCACAATTTGTATTAATCTATCACTTTCCTCATCTCCGTAATTATCATTTACTACTTTCCAATCATTAATATTTACGCAAATAGCTGCAATAGGGGCTGTTTTGGAACGATCCAATACCTTCATTCTGCTTCTGAAATAAGTATGGGTTAAGGTTCCTGTTAACGCATCCAGCTTATTACCTTCTTTTTTACGCTTTAATTCTTCTTCTGCCTGAAACTGAAGTTCAGACACATACTGATCAGTTTCCTTATACAGGAAGGTACTCTCTGCCCATTCCTCCCAGGATTCCATTAATACATCCAGAAAATCTTCTGCTTTTTTATTTTCTTCCTTCAGTCGATAATATACATGACCTATGGTTCTGCCCATTACCTTAAGCTTTTTCCCCGGGTCTGCAATCACATCTACTGTCTGCTGAGGCCACTCTCCTACAATAATTACCGGCTCTCCATGTCGTCTTGTAATTAAAACTTCAATTCCCGTCAGCATTGCTGCATGATCTAATTGCTTTTGTATTACTGCCATATCTAACAGCTGTCCTAAAGAGTAATTTTTAATATTATCTTTAATTCTTTTTTCCAATGAAATAGATCCGTAGGCCATAGCAATTCTCTCCTTGTACATTCAAATTATTGTAATAATTGTATATTTTTTATTCTTATTTGGCAAGTATTTTTGTTATTTTTACTGCTTTTACATAATAATTACTTTTTTGCTCCCATTTCTTTTTCCATAATTGAAGAGAATAATAAAAGAAAAAGAAGTGTGGTTACCAGAGGAGCTACAATATCTGAAATAGGCTCTGCATAATATATTCCGTATACTCCAAACAATCTTGGTAAAATCAATGCTAAGGGAATCAATAATATTATTTTTCTAAGAAGAGCTAAAAATAAAGACACCTTAGCTTGCCCCATTCCCATAAAGGCAGATTGAAATACCAGTTGTAAGCCAAAAGCCCATATACCTGCCATAAAAATTGGCATAACTTTCCCCACCAGCCCAATTAATTCCTTATCCGTTGTAAAAAAAGAAGCAAAAAATTCCGGAAAACAAACTGTGGCAAGGCAGGATAAAGTGGTTCCTGTGAAAATAATAGCAAAAGAATAAAGAATCGTTTTCTTAATCCTGTTTTTATTATGAGCTCCAAAATTATAGCTTATGATCGGTTGTGTTCCCTGCTGTACCCCTTGTAAAGGGGCAATAATAAGCTGCATTACACTTTGCATAATGGTAATTGTAGCAACATATAAATCTCCTCCGTATTTTTGCAGCCCACTATTTAACACAATAGTCACCAAACTTTCCGTAGATTGCATGATAAAAGGTGCTATTCCCAAAGCCGCAATACTTCCCATAATTTTTAAATCCGGCTTTAGATTTTCTTTTCTTATCCTTATACTGCTTCTTTTTGAGGCCAAAAAAGAAACTATCCAAATACTGCTTAAAGCTTGAGAAATTACTGTAGCAAGGGCTGCTCCTTTTACTCCCATTTGCAATACAAAGATTAAGAAAGGATCCAAAATAATATTGGTTCCGGCACCAATAAGTATGGAAATCATGGCAATTCTTGACTGTCCTTGACAGGTAATAAACAGATTCAGTCCTATAGAACATTGTACAAAAACAGTTCCCCATAAATAGATACTTAAATATTCCATGGCATAACCTATGGTAGCTTCACTTCCACCAAAGGCTAAGATAACCTGCCTTCTATACAGCATAAAAAAGGTAGTTAATACAAGAGAAAAGCAAAGCAACATAATTATTGAATTTCCTAAGATACGTTCCGCCTTTTTAGGTTCACCTCTCCCCATCCAAATAGCTGCTCTTGGTGCCCCTCCCATGCCGGCAAAAGCACTGAAGGCTGAAATCAGCATTAGGATAGGAAAACACACACCAATCCCCGTAAGTGCCTGACGTCCTACCCCTTCCATATGCCCAATATAAATTCTATCTACTATACTATATAAAACATTTACTATTTGTGCTGTTACAGCAGGTAGTACCATTTTCAATATCAAAGGACCTAAGGGCGCACTTCCCAGTAATTCATCCTTTTTTTCCAATACCTTATTTCCCTCTCTCATTTTTTCTTCCTTTACTCTTTTCTATAATCGACTTTAGGTATATGATAAGCATATCCTGATATAAATTCTATATCAGAAGGAAACATAATAAAAAATCTTATCATGAAAGGAATAGGAGATGAAAGTTACTTATATTTGTCATAGCTGCTTTTTAATTGAAACTCAGAAATACTATTATCTATTTGATTACTACAAAGGAACACTTCCTACCTTAAACTGTGAAAAACCTATCTATGTTTTTTCCAGTCACTTTCATTCCGACCACTACAATCCTACCATATTTTCTCTTTTAAAGGAACAGGGAATGAAGAATATCCACGCTGTACTTTCCAAGGATATTTCTCCTAATCGTTATCCTGAAGAAATACCCGTTACCACCGTAACTCACCATCAGCAATACTCTCTTGGGGAAGATCTTTTTGTGGAAACTCTTTTTTCTACTGATGAAGGAGTGGCTTTTATGCTCAGCTGTCCGGAGGGTACTCTTTACCATGCAGGAGACTTAAATGACTGGGTATGGGAGGAAGAAACCGAACAGTATAATAAACAAATGACCGGAACCTATCGCCATGAAATTGAAAAAATAAAGGGTCGTCATATTGATCTTGCCTTTTTAGTCCTGGATCCCAGACAGGGAAAAGATTATGCCAGAGGTATCACCTACTTTTTACAGCAAACAAAAACTAAAAAGGTCTTTCCTATGCATTACTGGGAACAGCCGGAAATCATTTCCACCTTTACCTGTGAATATCCACAATATGCTTCTGTTACTGAATATACTCAACAATATCAATCCATATAAGGCTAAAAGTTTTTCTTGATTATTAGAATATACTTTGCATAAAAGGTGCAGAATATACTATGAATCCAATCATAAGGTTCTCAACAGATTTTTATAATCGATAAAAAGCAGCACTTTTGTTATGTCCTTCTTTAGGCCTACATAAGCTGCTGCTTTCTTTTTCTCTTATCTATTTCACTTATAAATCTTCTATTTTCCCATGCTTTTCATAACGGGTAAGTCGTGTAATTTTATTCCCATCATCCACAAATACTACTTTGGGAGGATTATCCTTTAATTCTTCCGGTGTCATGATTGCATAGGCCATAATAATAATTTTATCTCCTACGGAAACCATTCTTGCAGCAGCTCCGTTTAAGCAAATCATTCCGCTCCCTCGTTCACCGCTGATTACGTAAGTTTCAAAACGGGAACCGCTATTTACATCGACAATCTGTACCTTTTCATATTCATAAATTCCTGCAGCCTCCATTAACTCTTCATCCACAGTTATACTGCCTACATAATCTAACTCTGCCTGTATCACCGTTGCACGATGTATTTTCCCTTTTAATCCATGTATCTGCATATTATTTTCCTTTCTTATTACTACCTATTCTACTAGTGCAACGGTTTTAAATTAACTATACCATATCACATGCCTATTTCCCTGATAGCAAAGATTCAAAAATCCTCAGCGTGGCCCGCTACGCCTACGTTTTTTTGAACTTCACTCTCAGAAAAATATTCTATGTGAATGGTATAGTTATTTAGAAACCTTTACACTAGTCCATACAATCTCATTCACTGCTGAACTTTATGCTATCCCTGTTTTTCTCCTTACCCTTTGCCCCAGGGACTAAATGGTGGCAATAAAGTTATCAATTAATCTGGTCCTTCCGATTTTTACTGCAATGGCAACAAGTACATTTCCTTCCAAAATCTGTATTTTCTCTATGGTATCCATACTTACTGCTTCCACATAATCAATTTCTGCCATGGGTTCCGAGGCCAGCATTTCCCGCATTAAACTAAGTAATTTTATGCTGCTTTTCTCTCCCTTTCTTACCAGCTCTTCTCCCATAAAAATGGTTTTGCTAAGGATCAATGCCGCTTTTCTCTCTTCTTCATTTAGATATGTATTTCTACTGCTTTTTGCCAAACCATCCTCTTCACGAATAATAGGACAGCCTATAACTTCGATATCCATATTTAAATCCTTTACCATACGGCAAATTACGGCAAGCTGTTGGGCATCCTTTTGTCCAAAAAAGGCTTTATGAGGCTGTACAATATTGAATAGTTTATTTACCACCGTACATACCCCTCTGAAATGAATAGGTCTTGATTTTCCGCACAATTCCTTAGTTAAGCCATCCATATCCACGAAGGAGCAAAAACCTTCTGCATACATCTCCTCCACCTGAGGATGGAAAATCAAATCTACCCCCACTTGCTCGCATAAAACTTTGTCTGCTTCCAAATCTCTGGGATAGCTGTCTAAATCTTCATTTACTCCAAACTGCATGGGATTAACAAATATACTGACTACCACCTTATCACATTGCTTTTTTGCTTCTTTCATCAAGCTGGTATGACCTTCGTGCAAATATCCCATGGTAGGAACAAAGCCTACTGTCAATCCTGCCTTTTTCCATCCCTTGATTTCTTCTCTAATTTCATGAATTTTTCCTGTCACTTTCATCCAACTGCTCCTCATCTTCTTATCCTGTAAACCGGTTTTATTACTAATTATTACTAATCTGCTTATTCCCTTCTTTATCAAGCATTACGCCAATCTCTATTTACCATAAACTTAATATAACTTTTCCAACACATCATCAGAAATAGTATACTCGTGTTCTTTTGCCGGAAAGCTTCCCTCTGCCACTTCTTTTTTGTAGAATAAAAAGGCCTCCTTCATTACTTCCCCCACATTAGCAAATTTTTTTACAAATTTAGGCGTAAAATCAGAAAACATTCCTAACATATCTTGGTAGACAAGAACCTGACCGTCACAAACATTTCCTGCCCCAATACCAATGGTGGAAATCTCAAGCTCCTTTGTTACCATATCTGCCAATTTTGCCGGAACACATTCCAATACTACAGCAAAGGCTCCCGCCTCCTGTACTGCTCTGGCGTCTTCCAAAAGCTTCTGGGCAGCTGCCTTGGTTTTCCCCTGTACCTTAAAGCCGCCAAAAGCATGAATAGACTGAGGGGTTAATCCAAGATGTGCCATTACCGGTATGCCTGCCTGTACAATTCCCTGAATCTGAGGACATACTTCCTTACCTCCTTCCAGCTTTACGGCTCCCGCTCTGGCTTCTTTCATCAACCTTCCTGCATTTACCACTGCATCATATACACTTGTCTGATAAGACATAAAGGGCATATCCACTACTACTAAAGCATTTTTCGCTCCTCTTGCTACTGCTGCTCCATGATGAATCATATCTTCCATAGTTACTGATATGGTATCTTCATATCCTAAAATCACATTTCCTAAGGAATCCCCCACTAAAATAGAATTTATTCCTGCTTCATCAATTAATTTTGCCGTAGAATAATCATAAGCCGTCAGCATAGTAAGTTTTTCCCCTTTTTCCTTTGCCTGACGAAAAGTTACCACTGTATTTTTCATTCTTATACCATCCTTTTTTCCATTATCTTATCTTCGTTTATCCTTCTTCCAATAGATTATGTAATCCTTCATAATTTCTTTCCTGATTTTTACTTTCTGCAAGGCTTAAAAGCCCTTTTGACAATTCTTTGTAAACTACTTTTTCCTTAGGAGAAAGTATGGACAGATGTTTTCTCAAAGTTTCTTCATCTCCTCGCTCCACAGGTCCTGTAAGGGAAGCTTTTGTTCCTTTTTTTACAATATTTTTACAATTTTGTTCAAATAGGGGAAGAAAAGCTTTTTGAGAAAATTCCTGACTGAGCCCACAATTTTTCAGCATTGTGGATGCCTGCTCATATAAAGCAATCACTAAATTGCTGGCATATACTGCTGCACAATGATAGGCAATCTTATATTCTGCAGATAAAAACTCCGTCTTGTTGCCGCACCTTTTTAATAAAGCTGCCAGTTTTCCTTGTTCCTCTCCTTCAATGGTAAAATAAGCCTGAGATAAATCCTGATAGCCGGTTTCTTTGCTGTTTACCGCACAAATTGGATGGATGGAGCACCCATATGCTCCTTTTTGACTGATACCTGAAAATACTTCTGAGGTCATGGCCCCACTGCAATGGGCAATGATTTTACCTCTAATATCGTACTTTAGAATTTCTGAATAGACTTGAGGGACAGATGAATCTGTCACCGTAAGAAAAAGAATATCACTTTCTTTTACTATATCTTCTAGATTTATATAATAATTTGACTTTGTAAAAATTGCTGCTTCTTTTGAAGAATCTAAATTGCGACTATAATAGCCGGATACATGCACGTCATGTTCTGCAAAATACTTTCCTAAAGAAAAGCCAACCTTGCCTGCTCCTATAAATCCAATTTTCATGTAATCACCTACTCTCTTCAGTGATTTCCTTTTCTCCAAACTATACAAGAATATAACGATTTTTTATCTCTCGTTACAAAAAAAGCTACATTTTCACGGTACAGTTTCCAAAGAATACCATCCGAGTGAAAGTGTAGCATTTCTGATAAAAAATATCAAGTTATTTTTCGTGAAGCATGGTCTTATCACTGTTCTCAGACTGCATCTGTTCATGCTCCTGCTTTAATTCCTCCAACAAAGTTTTGGGAAGCCAGTTTTGATTAGTTTCCGTTACAATTGCCTTATAGGGAATTTTTCCAACTGCCGCTTTTTTAATTGCTGTCAGCACCTGATTTAGTCTGTTCCCATCAACGCCGGCCATAACCAGCATAGAAGTATCAAGAGAGAACTCTTCTTTCAAAGTATCTTGCTCATCTTCCTCTGTAAGGTCCTTCCATCCACAAAGACAACCTATAGGATACTTCCATTCCTCTTCCTTTACTACCTTTACCTTAAATTTTGCCATCATCAGCTGAGCTGCAAGTTTTCTTGCTTTTTGCTGCTCAAAATTAAATAATAATATACTTTCTTTCATGTTATCCTTCTTTTCTTATTTTTTCTCTTGTCATTTCGTTAATATAGTTTTTTAACTCCTTCATATAAGGAGAAAACTCTACTTCCTCTTCTCCGTATTTAAGCTGAAGATCATACTCAAGAGGAAGCCAGGTGGCTATATCTCCTTCATTATGCTGAATCACAGCCTCCATTTTATCCAAAGCCTTATATAGCTTCGCTTCTTCTGTTTTCATCTCTTCCATTTCCTGTAAAAGAAGTTCAAATTCTTCTCTCTGATTTTTAGGAAAACCGGAAACCCACTTTCTGTACTGCTCATCCTCTCGTTTAACATCATCAGCAGTTTTTTCAAAAGTAGGGATATCTCCCAAAAAGGCTTCCCCCAGATCATGAATCAAACACATCTTAATCACCTTATCCATGTCTGTACCGGGAAATTCATCCTGTAAAAGCATTGCCATCAGAGAAATTCTCCAACTATGTTCTGCTACACTTTCTCTTCTTCCACTGGAAGTGTCTGCATGTCTTGTCACACATTTTAACTTTTCTGCTACTGACAAAATCTCAATTAAATCTTGCGGTTTCATTCCCTCTCCTTTTTTCCCCCTTTTTCTCAAAAAAATTTATCCCTATGGCTTTCAGAACATTTTAATTAAATATTATTTCCCTAAGTTCTCCCAAATTCCGAATTTCGTAATCCGGCTTAAGATAGGATGTATTCTCCTGCTTTTTAGGATTAAACCAGCAGGTCTTGATTCCTGCATTAATTCCTCCCTGAATATCACTGGTAAGGGAATCACCTACAATCAAAATCTCTTCTTTGGGATAACTGCCAACCTCTTCAAAAACTTTGAAAAAAAATTCTTTTCCGGGCTTTTCAATCCCTACATCCTCTGAAATAAAAATTCCATCCAGTAAAAGATCTAAACCGGAATTTTTCAGTTTCCGCTGCTGTGCTACCTTGGTTCCATTGGTTACTGCATATTGGAGAATTTTACCTTTAAGCTCCTTTACCACTTCTAAACCATTCTCATAAAACACAATGGTATCCCCCAACCGTTTTTGATATTCCTCATTAAAGACCGAGGCCTTGGTAATATCCATTTCATAGAGGGAAAAGAAATCCCGAAATCTTCCTTCCAAAACTTCTTTTTTACTTACCTCTCCTCTTTCCAAACGCTGCCAATACTGTTTATTAATCTTGCTGTAGGTATGCAGCATTTCTTCACTGCATTTGCCCATCTCAAAAATGGAAAAACAGCTCCCTATGGCATTTTTTTCTGCTTCTTCAAAATTTAAAAGAGTACCGTCAATATCCCATAGTAATACTTTCATCATTCATTATCTCCTAGTTCAGGGCATCAATAAGCCGAATCCCTGCCGCCATTTTCTTCAGTGTCTTTAATTCTCTTCTCATGTAATTTTCCAATTGCTTTACCTGCTCCTCTTCAAAGCCTCGATTGGAAATAATTACACATTCGGGAATTCTTCCTTCTGCTTCTCTTATTCCATCAGAAAAAGTAACAAAAGCATACTGCTTATTTTCTTTCGTACAGACACCGGAAACACTCATATTTAATTCCTGACTCATTGTATCCCCTTTCTTTTCCCTCAAGATTAAGTACAAACAAAGTGATGGTATAATTAATTTAAAACTATTACACTAGCTTACACAGAATCAGTTTTTCTTATTCTTCTTCTGCCACCTTTACTCTTAGTTGTTCATAATATTCCTTTGTACTCTCTTCATCCTCACCATTGATTACCAGTATTTTATCATTAACTCTTAGAAAGATACAAGGTTTAGTTTTTTCATGAAGATAAGCAGTGTAACTTCCCCAGGCAGAATTTCTGCATTCTCCCATAAGAAGAGAGGGTGTTCCGTATCCAAACATTCTTGTTCCCTTCTCTTTTATTTCAACATATTTCACCTCATCAATTTCTTCATAAGAAATGGTCATATCCTTCCAGTATTTTGCCTTTATGGAAAGAGTGGTGGATTCAAATTGTACCTCATAATCTCCTCGAAATGCCAATAGCAAAATTACAATTACTGTAATAATTACACCCAGAGTAATTTTCTTTTCCAAAGGAGAAGCTTTCAGTTCTTCCTTTGTAACCTCCCCCTTTTTCAGCTGCTTTTTATAAAATAGATAAGAATAGATTGTGGGTACAAAAACCATGAGAAAAATAGCGGGAATCATTACATATACTGTCTGCTCTGTGGGAATTAGCAAAAAAAGGATAAGCATTAATATTCCCCCATATACCCATACTCTTCCGGCAAAACGATGGGTCTTGTTCCAGTTTTCTTCATTGCGAAGAGTCCAGGTAATCCTAAATCCTATGGTATAGTTTTGCTTGCACTTTGGCATATAATTACCGATAAAAATAAACATTAACGGTAAGAACAATAACATGATTTTAGGAATATCCATACTACCTTTTATAGCTGAGCTATATATTCCCACCCAAAGAAGAAGGGAAATAAGGGGAAAAATCCAGATAATCATGATAAATACTTTTTTGTTCTGATTCTTATTCTTTCTATCCTTCATGGTAAAAAAAACTCCAATCCACTGGGATAACAAAAGAACAAAAGAAATTCCCAAAAGGTCAAATCCCTTGTTGCTCATTCTATCGGCCTGTCCCATAAAATTCCAATGGGTAACAAACTCCTGTGGCAAAAATTCTCCTAAACATATTCCCAAAATTGCCGGAAAAATAGTAGCAATAGCAGAAGCTATTAAATGTGTTCTATAGGTTTTTATCATGACCATCCTCTCCTTTCAATTCTGTAATCCAAAGCATAATTTCCTCTAATACAGAGGTATTTAACTCATAATAAATATATTTTCCCTCTCTTGTATCCCGAATCAGATCTGCTTCCTTCAATATAGAAAGATGACGGGAAATACTGGCGCCTGTCACTGAAAAATGATCTACAATTTCTCCTGCTGACATTGTCTTATGTTTCAATAAGCTTAAGATCTCTCTTCGAATAGGATCTGACAGGGCTTTTAATGTATTTTGTAATCCCATAAGTTCCTCCTTTCGTAATTCATTTAACATTTAACCTAATTGTTAAATATAGTGTAAATCTTTTTTTCTTGCCTGTCAATACGGTAAAATGTACATAAGATTCTTTCTTCTGTACATACTAAGATTCCAACCACTATTCTAAAATGTTTGATAGGGAGGACTATGATGAGTTCCAATAAAAATAAAAATGATTTAGCTTATGCTGCTTTGGATCAAATCCCCACAGCAAAAGACAATGCAAAAGAAATTATAGGACTGGTAAAATCTGGTGGAAAAATAACCGGATACCGGCTTTCTGATGGAAATACAGTATCTAAGGAGGAAGGAGTATCCATGGCAAAATCAGGAGATATCCGTGGTGTAGGAATTGCCCATAGAAAAGATACGGAATATTTAAAATCTCTACCTGATGGGACAGAGGGAAATAATCTTTCCAGTTTACCCACTGTCAGTGCAAAATAATCCTCAACTGCAAGGCTCATGCTTACAAACTAAGGTACAAATGTATTAGATGAGTTTATCCCTATTATGTACCGATAAAAAAGACGAGGACTACCCCTAGGGTGTTCTCGTCTTTTTTATCTATATTTCCAACCTATATGCCTAATTTTCTCTTTTCTTTCTCTTCCTCTTGCTCCTCGGACTCTTGTCCTGTCAATTTTTCTTTTTCTTCCGGCTTTCCAATTTTTAAAATATCATTTTTTTGTATCGCCAGCTCATTCATGGTACTTTCCACCATTCTCTCCTTTTGAATAGCTTCCAGAATCCGCCTTTGATCTTCCGGGGAAAACATGGTAATGGCCTTTAAAAGATCTTCCAAATTATTGCGGTTTACTAAAAGACTTCCTCCCTCTTCTAAAGGTATTCTGAGACAATTTTCAGGAAGTCTGCAATCTCCTAAGGTCAAGGTATTCGTTTTCTTATCACAAAAAAAGGTAACTTCATTATATACGATTTTTCCTGATTTATCTGCCAAGGAAAAATATGCATTCTCCTTTTCCTTTCTTTCTACGTTATGTGGTTTCGTCCTTACTTCCTCAAGCCATTCTCTTTCCTCAAAAAGCTTCCTAAGGGCCTCCTCTCTTTCCTGCTTCTCATTTTGAATCTCATGACGCTCTCTCATTCCCTTAAGGATTTCTTCCTGTAAGGTATCGAAATTATCCAGCAGACGATTCCATTCCCCAATGGTCATGGCTTCATTTCCGATTTGAAATTTTTCCTCTATATCCCCATGTTGTAGCTTTTCTCTCAGATAAGTAATATGCTCCGATAACATGGCCTGATAATCATAGAGGCTTGCTTGTGAAGTACCTGTTTTAACTTCTTCAGTTTCCTGATTCTTATCCTTTCGCTCTATGATTTCCTTAAAATCATAGGAGCTGTTTTTATTCTCCTGAACATAGCTTTTGTTAACATTGTCCTGCAACACATTTCCCAGCTTCATTATCCTGCCTCCCTTAATACACTTTTTTAGCGCAAATTTCTTCTATTGATTTACAGATTTACGGATAGTTATATTTTCGAAATATTTGAAAATATAAAAGCGCTATTATTTCTTCTAAAAATACCTCCCTCCTTGGAACTATTTTTATCCTTGAAATTACAGCGCCATCCATAGCCTTCTATATTGTAATTGCTTAATTAATATTATTTTTCTTGTTAATCTTATCTGTCTCTATGTATTTATCGGAAGAAAAAGATAATACATTACACTTATTCTTTATATAACTCTAAATAGGGAAGTATCTGAAATCCTGCCTTTTTATAAACAGAAACTGCGCGCTCATTTTCTTCCTCTGCCTCAATTCTAAGCAAATGATTGGGATACCTATTTTTCAACATTTCAAAAAAATCCCTGCTAATTCCTTTTTTTCGATATTCCTCTTTGATGAATAAATCTTCAATCCAGATACAAGGCTTTCCAAATTCTGTGGAAAAGCTTTTGGCAATCATTCCATAACCCTGTATATTCCCTTTTTCTTCAAATACAAAGCCTTCTAAATAAGGGCAGTCATTTATACAATTCTCCACATCTGCAAGATAGATTTCTTCGCTTCCATTTGTATGTACTGCGGGACTGGTATAAAAACCCCGCATCATTTCCACTACTTCCTCTTTATCCTGTAATCTCATTTTTCTGATCATATTTCAAATCATTCCTTTCACTTGACTTTAACATAAGCAAAATGGGAAAAATAATTTTATACTATTCTTCCCTCTTGTGGTATAGGGCCTCTGCTTCTTCCATTAATTCTCTTTCTCCCAACACCTCCTGAGGGTAAGGATATTTAGATGCCGCTTTTTCAAACCTTTCTTTCATTTTTTCTGCTTTTTGCAGATCTTTATCAATAAGAAGAGCGTAAGCATACTCCGTTCGCATTACGGGAAGTAAGCTATGGAGCTGTTTCATATACTTTTTTAATTCCTTTGTATATATCCGGGAAATCTCTTCCTGATTATGGGAAAAAATCAGGGTTAAATAAAGCAAATCAATCTTTAAGAGAATTTTATGAATACCTGCCATTTTAATGTTTGCTCCAAGAAGATATTCTATTTTCTCTTTTGTTTGTTCCATCTCCTTCAAATCTAAAAGACGATTACACGCAAACACAGAAATGGTGGTTACCATAACATTATTCATTTCCTCCTCTTTAAGGGAAATAAACCAATCTTTTGGAAGATCTTTTAATCTTTTTTTCTTTGCCATTTCTTCCATTATTTTCAGTTGGAGCCAAAATGCGTACATAGACATGGAACTTCTGCCAATAGCAACTATATTATAACCATCATTTAAAAGTTCCCCATTATTCAGGGGAATTCCATTAAGGAGAGCCAGAATAAAGCCTACCATAAATGTTAGAAGTAAAACCTCTCCCCAAAATCCCCGGGGCTTAAAATAATAATAAAAAAACATTAATAACAGGGATACGAAAACATTAGCCAATACTCCCCCTAAATTATACCATAAATAAGGGATTTTCCCTTCTTTAAGGGGTGGGGGGCTCATAATACACTGGCCTCCGGTTCCTGCCAAAGAAAATCTTTTTCTTGTAATTTTTCCCTCTTCTTTTATCCATATATAACTGAAAATCCGAAAAGAGATAAATTGATAACCGGTAATCAAACCAAAAATAAGATGCCCTGCCTCATGCAGTACTACATGAAAAATAGCTGCACAATAACAGATAAATACTGTGAAAGCCAGGTAAAATAATACTCTTACCATATTGATTGGTTGATTAAGAAGTACTCCAATATAGGGGGCACCAAAAAATCCTCCAAAAAAAGCCGCTAAAACAGCCATGAAGATTATCACATAAATAGTAATCTTTTTCTTATCTTTCTTCTTTTTATCTAATTCATCAACAAATTTTTTCTGTTTCTCCATTTATTGCTTCAATTCCTTATTTCTTTACTTGTAATCTTTCTTATCCTTGAATGATGCACAGATTAAAAGTCTAATAATAATCGTTCATGTTCTATTCTTTATTCTCTAGTGTAACGGTTTCTAAATAACTATACCATTCACATAGAATATTTTTCTGAGAGTGAAGTTCAAAAAACGTAGGCGTAGCGGGCTACGCTGAGGATTTTTGAATCTTTGCTATCAGGAAAATGGGCATGTGATATGGTATAGTTAATTTAAAACCGTTGCTCT
>JAFXGR010000034.1 GCA_017520155.1 Lachnospiraceae bacterium | reverse complement strand
GGGCAGCGACGAGTCAAGGGCGAAGTGGCTTGAACGAAAGTGAAAGCCAGCGTCTTTAGGCGCTGGCCGGTAACAGCCCCTTATAGGGGCGAGCAAACCACCCGTTTGACGGGTGGTCATGATTAATTTAATATATTTTTTAATGCATCAGGCTCAAGAATCTTAAAGGTATTTTGGTAGTAATCGATTAATCCTTCATCCTTCATACGGCTCAGTTCACGACACATGGAGGAACGGGAAACATTTAGATAATCAGCCAGCTCATTTCTATTGGGAGTAATACTGAAGGAGAAGGTATCCTTAGAGGAAGAGTTATTTTGAAAGCGCACTTGCTCATAGAGCAGATAAGTAGCCAGCTTTTCCCTCATGCCTTTTAAGGCAAGGAGCTCTATTTTACGGCTAAGCATCTTATTTTTTTCCCCTAAGATGGTAATCATATTTTGGGTTAACTGATGATGAAAACCACAGCTGTGGCCACAAGGACGAATTACTTTGTCAAAGGGGAGAAAAAGAATATGGGAGTCTTCTCTGGAAAGAACACTGACAGGAGAGATTTTATCCTTTGTACAAATAATTCCTTCTCCAAAGATTTGACCGGCAGATACAAAATCAATAATATGTTTTTGCCCTGCGGCATTCTCTTTAATTATTTCCAATGAGCCGGAAAGAACAATACCTAAAGAGGTAACCTTATCCTCATTTAGCCATAAATATTCATCACTTCCATATTGCTTGTGCATGGCATTAACACAACTTAACAAATGGGGATAATCTTCCTGTTGGATTTGTGCGAAAAGAGGACAAAGCCGCAGAACATCCAAAAACTTAATATTCATGGAAACTCCTTTTACTATAGTTAGCAGTTATTTTCATTAGAATTACAAAAGAATGTAGCTATAGCAACAACATCCTTCTATGATTTTAGTATAATTTGTTACATAATACAAGAATAACTTGTTTTAAGATATAAGTAGGTAATTGTTAAAAAAAGAGAGGAAAAAATGAAACAGAAGATGTTTTGTTTTCAATGCTGAAATACTTCCGGCTCATTTGGAATTGCCGGAATAGGAACGGTGGAAGATGACCTGAAGCTGTTTCTTGGCTAAAAAAGGAAAGAGAGGAACGAAATATGTTTGGAATCGATATTTTACATGAGGAACATGAAAATATTCGTATTTTTACTAAGTATGTAAGACAACTTTGTGCACAGATGATGGAAGGAAAAGAAATTGAAAAGGATGTTCTTGTAAACTGTGTAGACTTTATGAAAAATTATGCAGATATTCATCATCATGGAAAAGAAGAAGAGATTTTATTTAAGGTGATGCTTGATAATTTAGGCCCCATTGCCAATAAAATGGTAAATATGGGCATGATGATTGAACATAATATTGGAAGATATCATGTGGACAGCCTGGATAAGGTAGTAAAATCTCTGGGAGAAGAAGTGACTGTACAGCAGAAGCTGGATATAGCAACCCATGCATTAGCCTATGCAGATTTGCTATTACGTCATTTGGAGAAGGAAAATACGGTGTTATATCCTTTTGCAGTAAGAAATCTCAGTGAAGAATTAATGAATAAGGTAAATGAAGAAAGTAAACGTTTTGAAGAAGAGGGAGCTAAAAAAGGAATTAGTCGTTATGTGGAATGGCTTCACTCTGTTTATCAGGAGGAAGAGGCTTAACAGGCCTTTTTCTCTTTTTTGAAAAAAGGGAGCACTTAGGTTGGAAAAGGAAAGAGAAAAGGGAGAGTATATGCTCTCCCTTTTACACTATAACCATATTTTTTATTTACAAAATTATAAGCCTAAATCTGCTTTTAATTTAGCATTAACATCTTTATCACCGGCACCATCAATCTTTCCGTAGCAGGGTACATTATATTCCTTAGCAATAATATCACCAGCAAAGCAGTAAGTGTCTCCATGGCGTTCCAGATTTCCGGTGGCTACAACACCTTTAATATTAGCACCATTATTCTTTAGAAAATCTACAACTGTAGGGGGTACAATTCCGTGTCCGTCAGTGTAAGTAAACAGGATAAAATCCTCTCCGATTACTTCTGAACCATCATTAATTTTAATTCCTTCTAAACCAAGATCCTGAACTAATTTTTCTGTCTTACCGGATCTGGATGCATATACGTATTTCATATTTCATTCCTCCATTACATTTCAAATTTTGTTATAAATAGCTATTATTAACTATTTCTTCCTTATTACTTTCATAAAATTAGTTTATTAATAAGCTAAAGGAACTTCAGTCATTTACCCAAGCGGGATTTTGATTACAATATTAATATAACACATTTCTGGCATATGTCAATAACAAACTTGATAAAATTTATCTAAAATTAAAAATATATTGAAAACCTACTAAAACCATGGTATTTTATAAGCTATAAAATACAGAAAGGTAAAAGTAAGGAATCTTTAGCTTTCTTCATAGATAATATAGAAGATAGATATGTTTCTTTACGATAGAATTAAGAGATGAAAATTTCAACAAAAGGAAGATATGCATTACGAATGCTCATTGAGTTGGCACTGAGAAAGGAAGAGGGCTTTATCCCCTTAAAAGAGATTGCTAGAAAACAGGATATTTCCAAAAAATATCTGGAACAGATTGTTCCTATCATGAATAATTCCGGACTGCTTCTTACTAATCGTGGGTATCAGGGAGGATATAAGCTGGCTAAGGATCCGTCTCAAATAACGGTGGGGATGATTCTTAGAGCTACAGAAGGAAGTATGGCTCCCGTAAGCTGTCTTGAGAATCAGCAGGAATTATGTGACAGAAGTGATATTTGTATGGCCCTTACTGTATGGAGGGGATTAGAAGAAGTAATTAATGAATATCTGGACGGAATTACCTTACAGAATATATTGGATAATAATAATGCTTTACAGCAGGATTATATTATATAAAACCTATTGACAAGATAGGTTTTATGGTGTAATTTAATTACTATAAAACTGATAGGTATTCAGATAGAAGGAGGAGATTATATGGGGTATAGATTTGAAACATTACAGTTACATGTGGGACAGGAGGAGGCTGATATAGCAACAGGAGCAAGAGCTGTTCCTATTTATCAAACAACCTCTTATGTATTTAATGATTCTGCTCATGCTGCAGCAAGATTCAATTTAACAGATGCAGGAAATATTTACGGAAGGCTTACTAATTCCACCCAGGAAGTGTTGGAAAAAAGGATTGCAGCCTTAGAAGGAGGATATGCAGCTTTGGCATTGTCTTCAGGGGCAGCTGCCATAGCCTATACGATTGAAGCTTTAGCAAAAGCAGGAGAGCATATTGTAGCACAAAAAACAATTTATGGAGGCACATATAATCTTTTGGCAAATACACTTCCCAGACAGGGTATTGAGACAACTTTTGTAGATATACATTCCTTAGAGGAAGTGGAGAAGGCCATAAAGGAAAATACTAAGGCTATTTATATTGAAACGTTGGGAAATCCCAACAGTGACATTGCGGATATAGAAAAATTAGCAAAGATTGCACATTCTCACAAAATTGTGCTTGTAATAGATAATACCTTTGGAACACCTTATTTAATAAGGCCTATTGAGTATGGAGCAGATATTGTGATTCATTCTGCTACAAAATTTATTGGAGGCCACGGCACTTCCCTAGGGGGAATTATTGTAGATTCCGGCAATTTTGATTGGGAAGAATCAGGTAAGTATCCGGATATTTCGGAACCTAATCCTAGTTATCATGGTGTAGCTTTTACAAAAGCAGCAGGTAAGGCCGCTTTTGTTACTTACATAAGGGCTATTTTATTAAGAGATAAAGGCGCTTGTATTTCCCCTTTTAACGCTTTTATGCTGCTTCAGGGTGTGGAAACTTTATCCTTACGTTTGGAGCGCCATATAGAAAATACAATGAAGGTTGTGGAGTTTTTAAAAAATCATCCGAAGGTAGAACAGGTAAATCATCCTTCTTTAGAAGAACATCCGGATTATGAATTATATAAAAAATATTTCCCTTTGGGAGGAGGAAGTATATTTACCTTTAACATCAAAGGGAAAACAAAAGAGGCTCATCAGGTAATTGACGGGTTGAAGATTTTTTCCTTATTGGCCAATGTGGCAGATGTAAAAAGTCTGGTTATTCATCCGGCAACCACAACTCATTCTCAGCTTATGGCAGAGGAATTGCAGCAGCAGGAAATCTATGAGAATACCATAAGAGTGTCCATTGGAACAGAAAATATTCAGGATCTTTTGGAAGATTTGCAACAGGCATTAGATAAAATTTAAGACTTATTGAAGATAAAAGAAAGGAGATAAGCATTATGGGAAAAATTTACCGCTCCGTAGGAGAGTTAATTGGAAGAACACCATTAATAGAATTAAGTAAAATAAAGAAGAATTAGGATTAAAGGCTAATCTTTTGGGAAAATTTGAAATGTTTAATCCTGGAGGTTCGGTTAAGGATAGAGTAGCAAAGGCAATGATTCTTGAAGCAAGGGAAAAAGGAATTTTGAAAGAAGATTCCGTGATTATTGAACCTACTTCCGGAAATACGGGAATAGGATTAGCTGCTGTAGGTGCAGCTTACGGTTACCGAGTAATTATCGTAATGCCGGAAACCATGAGTATAGAAAGAAGACAGATTATTAAAGCATATGGAGCAGAACTGGTATTGACAAAAGGTACCTTGGGGATGAAGGGAGCTATTGAAAAAGCTAATGAATTAGCAAAAGAAATCCCCAACAGCTTTATTCCGGGACAGTTTGAAAATCAGGCAAATCCAAACGCTCACCAAGAGACAACAGGACCGGAAATATGGGAAGATACAGAAGGAAAAATTGATTATTTTGTGGCAGGAGTAGGAACAGGCGGAACCATTACCGGAGTGGGAACTTATTTGAAAGAAATGAAAAAGGACATTAAAATCATTGCGGTTGAACCGGAAGCTTCACCTGTATTGTCAGGAGGAAACGCCGGCCCCCATAAGATTCAGGGAATCGGCGCCGGTTTTGTACCTGCTGTATTAAAAACAGATGTTTATGATGAAATTATTAAAGTATCTAATGAGCATGCCTTTGAAGCGGGACGTTTAGTAGGAACAAAGGAAGGAGCACTGGTGGGAATATCCTCCGGAGCAGCTTTACATGCAGCCATAGAATTAGCCAAAAAAGAAGAAAATACAGGAAAAAATATTGTAGTTCTTTTTCCGGACACAGGAGATCGTTATTTATCCACGGAATTATTTTCTCTTAAATAAGAAATCATTTTGTGAAATAAAACAATAAAAGTGAAGATACACTGTAAAAAATTTGGGACAGAAAAGAGGAAAAAGTATGGAAGACAGCAGAAGCAGTGTGGGAAAGAGAGCAGGAATGGTTGGTATTTTTACCAACCTTCTTCTTGTGGTAATTAAATTAATTGCAGGAATTCTTTCTGCCTCTGTTTCCATTACGGCAGATGCCTTAAATAATCTTACGGATGCCACCAGCTCCATTGTAACCTTGGTGGGATTTAAATTATCAGAATTACCTCCGGATCATGAACATCCTTATGGTCATGCCAGATTTGAATATGTATCGGGGCTGGTAGTAGCCATGCTGATTTTTGTTATAGGCTTTGAAATGATGATGGGCTCCGTAAAAAAAATCATCAATCCTGTAGATACTAAGATAACTCCCTTAATTTTGGGGATCCTTTGTATATCTGTGGGAATAAAAGCAGGGCTCTATTTATATTACAAAAAAAAGGGAGAGGAAATTTCTTCTTCTGTTTTACTGGCTTCCTCAGTGGACAGTAAAAATGATGCCATAACTACCTTTGTAGTATTAATTTCCATGATGGCAGAGAGATACTTTCAGATGAGAATTGATGGATTTATGGGAGTTGCTGTAGCAGTTTTTATTCTTTACAGCGGAATTATCCTGGCAAAAGAAACGGTTTCTCCTTTGCTGGGAGAGGGCGTAAATGAAGAATTAAAGAACGTTTTGGAGCAGTATATTCTTTCAAGAGAAAAGGTGGCCGGCTGTCATGATCTGATGGTTCATGACTATGGACCGGGAAAACGATTTGCCAGTATACATATAGAGATGGATAAAGAAGAAGACCCCATAGTCTGTCATGAAATTTTAGACAAGATAGAACGGGAATGCTTAAAAAAATACGGGGTTAATTTAGTTGTTCATTATGATCCCATCGTAACTGATGATCCGGAGCTGGAACGATTGCATGAGATTGTCCTGTCTTTGTTAAAAATGCGGGATGAAAGATTGACCATACATGATTTTCGCATGACCATAGGAAAAGAAAATGTAAATCTTTTGTTTGATATTGTATTGCCCCAAGAACTTTTGGGACAGGAAAAAGAAATTCAGACTTCTTTGGAAAAAGCATTAAATAGTATAGAAGATAAAACTTATTTTACTATAATTACTTTTGATATAGGATTCAATAGTTAAATTGACATATAATGGCTAATGAGAGTATAATGAAAGAGGGTGAATCATAGAAAAAAGGTGGGCTTTATTATGAAAACAAAAGAAAAAAAATTTAAGAAAAAATATTTAACACCGGAACAATATCAAAGAACCAATATGACTATGTTTATTATCCTTGCATTATGCTATGTCTCCTATACTGTTATAGACATCAGCAATATGTTAAAGGAAGATATGGACTCTTGGGGAATTATCAGATGTTTTATTTATCTGGGGATGATTCCGGTGTATTATATTATTTTTAAATGGAAAGGTCGAGAAAAAATCACGATGATTTTTTATGCACTTTCCTTTTTGGTAATATATGGAATATTAATTTTTAATAACGGAATCGGAACCCTTTCTTTAGTATTTCCCGCATTAATAGGCTTTATGATCTATTTAAACTCAGTTGTAGTTTTTTTGGGATGTATTACAACATTTATTCTTTGTGTGATAAAGTCCAGATTGGTGATTGATGATGCAGTGATGTTTGGGTTAGTCAATGTAACCAGTGCCAGCCTTTTTATTAGTATTTATGGTGCTTTTAAGGCCATTGATCTTTTAATTGTATTTAATAAAGAAGATTTAAGTAAAGCGGAAGAAGAAACAAGACATCGTACCGAAGTAGCAGAAAAGGTAGAAGAAATAGTAGAACATTTGGATAAAAGTTTCAAAAAAGTTACTGAAGAACTAGATACCATAGGAGATGCTATGGGAAATGCCCATGGAGCAATGATGGGAATTTCAGACAGTTCTACCGAGACAGAACAGGCAGTGTCAAATCAGGCAGAGATGACAAGTCATATTCAGCAAAAGCTTGAAATTGCAAATCAAACTATGGAATCCTCAGTGGTTACCACCAATGAATTAAAGCATGTGGTATACAAAGGTAAAGAACTGTCAGATGATTTACAAAATCAATCTATTTTGGTGGATCAGAATACAAAAAATATTTTAAATACAGTGGAAATGCTGGTTTCCAATGTACAAAGAGTTTCCGGAATTACGGAATCTATTTTAAAAATTTCTTCTCAAACAAATCTGCTTGCTTTAAATGCAAGTATTGAAGCTGCAAGAGCGGGAGAAGCAGGAAGAGGCTTTGCCGTGGTGGCAGATCAGATTAGAAATTTGGCAGAAGAGACTAAAGTGTCCACAGAAAAAATTACGGAGATTATTGAAGAACTTACAAAAATTACGGAACAGACAAAAGAGGGTATTTTAGAATCAGCAGACAGTGTAAGTGAACAGAAAAAGATGGTGGAAGAGGTAACCGT
>JAFXGR010000033.1 GCA_017520155.1 Lachnospiraceae bacterium | reverse complement strand
CCAAAACCAAAATGCGGCTGTTGGATGCCTTATCTTTTATTCTCCACTTACTCTTTTCCATTTTCCTCCTCCTCTCCTTCTTCTCCAAATCCTGAGGATGCCATAAGGATCTCCTCCTGGGTTACTACTCCTTCACAAAATTCTTTTACAATTTCCCCTTCCCGTAAAACAAGAATCCGATGGGCTACTCTTAACACCTCTGCTATATCAGAAGATACCAAAAGTACGGCTACTCCTTGCTTAGATAATTTTTCTATCATTTCATAGATTTCATCCTTGGCTCCAATATCTATTCCTACCGTAGGCTCATCAATTAAAATCAGCTTCAGTTCTCTGGTCAGCCATTTTCCAAGAACTACTTTTTGCTGGTTTCCTCCTGATAAGTTTCCTACAGCCACTTCCGGATTTGCGGGACGAAGATCCACCATTTCCACCACCTGCTGTCCCAGTGCTCTTTCTTTTTCTCCTTTTACAAAGCCTCCGGAGGATAACTTATCATAATTTGTAATAGCCACATTTTTTGTTACCGATAACAGGGGCGAAAATCCCTGAGTTCTTCTATCTTCCGGAATAAAGCCAAAGCCTTGGGAAAGGGCATTTTTAATGCTTGCTTTATAGGGCTTTCCTTCTACCCAAATTTCCCCTTCCTGAAGTGGGTCCGCTCCAAAAACAGATCTTAAAATTTCTGTTCGTCCGGAGCCCACCAATCCTGTTAATACCAGAACCTCTCCCCGCTTTACTTCAAAGGAAATATGGCGAAAGCTTCCCGGAGAATACAGATTGTTTACTTTAAGCACTGTTTCTTCCTGTGATTTTTTCATGGGTCTGGAAGCCGTTGCTTCACTAAGTTCTTTTCCAATCATCATACGGATTACCTGAGAGGGGACAATATCTTCTTTTTCAATAACTCCCTCCAGCTTCCCATCCCGAAGCACGGTGATTCGGTCAGAAAGATTAAATACCTCTTCAAGACGATGGGAAATATAAATAATACTTACGCCCTTTTTTCTCAGTTGATGAATAATGTTAAATAACAGTTCTGACTCATGACTGGATAAGGAAGCCGTAGGCTCATCCATCACAATCAGTTTGGCATCAGAAGCCAATGCTTTTAAAATTTCTACCATCTGCATCTGTGCCAGGGATAAGGTCTCCACAATATCATTAACCCCAAGAGAAAATCCATAATAGCTAATCAGCTCTTCAATTTTTTTCTTTTCCTTTTTCTCCTTAATAAATCCAAAGGCAGACATTTCCTTTCCCAGCATTACATTCTGATAAACAGAAAGAGTAGGAATCAGGGAAAGCTCCTGGAAAATCACAGCAATTCCCAAATGGGCCGCATCATGGGTGGAGGAAATCTCCACTTCCTTTCCCTCCATAAAAATTTGACCGCCATCCTTAGGATATACTCCGGTAAGAATTTTGATCAGGGTAGATTTTCCCGCTCCGTTTTCTCCCAGAAGGGCATGCACCTCTCCCTTTTTCACTTGAAAATCTACTTTGTTTAATGCATGTACATGGGAAAAGATTTTTTCAATTCCTTTCATTTCAAATAACATTGTATTATCCATTTGCCTTCACCCCCTTTTTTTCCTGTAAAGAGGCTACTGCTTTTTTATTTCTCTTTTCCATAAATTCATTATAGTAAGCATCAAAGATCAGCATTAATACGATAATAATTCCCGATACCACAGCCTGAGTCTGGGTAGTAAATCCGTATTTACGCATTCCGTTTCTTAATACCTGCATAAAAATCACCCCAATAACAGTTCCTGCCATGTCTCCTCTTCCTCCGCTGAAGGCTGCACCTCCAATTACCGTAGCGGATATGGCCTGTAAGGCAAAGGTCTGTCCCGTTGCCACCTCATTGGAACGATATCTTCCTAAGGTAAACATGGCTGCCACAAAGGCACAAAATCCGGAAAAAAGAAATGCTGTCATTTTTGTTTTAAAAAAACTGATTCCCGAATACTCAGCACTTTTTCTATTGGCTCCTATGGCATAAATATAAGTTCCCTGCTTAGTTTTTTTCAAAAATACCTGTCCTAAAACTGCCAGTCCTAAAAATACCAGGGTTACCAGATAAATACCTCCGGGAATCTGTCCTCCCAAAGCTATAATGCTTTTATTATTGATTTGAACAGCTCCAATTTGTCCAAACTGATTGCGTACCGCCAATATGTAAGTAAGTCCCGTAAAAACAAATTGTGTTGATAGGGTTGCCACAAAATCAGGAATCTGCAGCAATCCTACACAAATTCCATTTAATGCTCCTCCCAACAAAGCTGTCACAAGACATAACAAAAGAATTACCCCTAAAGGTAAAGCTGTATAATGATATAAATGGGCAAAAACCATACATACCGTGCCCATTAAGTGACCGCAGGACAAATCATTACCTCCGGTAATAATAGTCATGGTAACCCCAATGGCCAGTATTCCGATTACCGAACACTCCCGAAGCAGGGTTAAAATATTGGCCCCGGTAAAAAAAGAATCTGTTGTTACGGAAAAAATGATAATTAAAAGTAACAACAAGACCAGGGAAATTAATCGTCTTAGGGTTTCCTGTCTCATACTCTCTCCTCCATATTCAGGATAAAGACAACAGACTGCCTTAGGCTTTTTCTGCCGCTTTCTCCTTTTTTCTTACCTTTTGACTATATGCAAACAGATGGTAACGTACTTTTACGCACCATCTGCTTGTTAAGATTTTATTTTTTAAATTACCAACGCATATCTTCTGTAATCTCTGCTACATTCTGAAGATCCACTGTCATTGGAGGCATCTTAATCACCGGTGTTTGGGTAAAGGAAGAGGTATCTATATTAGAACCGATATACATCATCAGCATACGAGCTGCAGTAGCTCCCTGATCATAACAATTGGTATATACCGTACCTGTAATAATTCCTTCTTCAATATATTCCAATGCCTTGGTTTCTCCGTTGGCACCCCAAATCATAATGTCTGAGTAACCTGCATTACGAACAGCCTCTCCTGCTCCCTCTGCCATCTGATCATTGTGAGCAAATACTGCATCAATCTGATCTCCATAAGTGGTAAGGAAATCCTGCATTACGGTATTAGCCTTTTCCATATTCCACTCTGCTGTTTGTTCATCTAAAATAGTGATTTCCGGAAATTCTGCCATAGCCTGCTGGAATCCCTGTTCCAAGCTTTCTCCACGGGCTGCACCGGGGGTAGCCTGAATCACCACTACATTTCCCTTACCTTCTAAGTCTTTTGCCATTCTCTGTCCGATAGCGTATCCTGCTTCTACATCCGTCATGGCAACTAAACCGGCATGAGGTGTATTTACATCAATATTAATACATACTACCGGGATTCCTGCTGCTTCCGCATCTGCTACTGCCTGAGCACTGGCATCAGAATTCCACGCCTGCAAAATAATTCCGTCATAATCCTGGGCAATTAAATCTGCAATAATGGCATTCTGTGTATCAGAGCTTTTTTCTCCATCAAAAATATTAAACTCTACATTATTCCAATATTCTAATTCCTGTTCAATTCCCTTTCCCCAGGCAGTTCCGTTTGCTTCGGAAGCAGCGGTGGGAATCCAGGCAATCTTAATAGGATCAACATAAGGATTCTTTCCATTCTCCTTTAAGGCTACATTTTCTGCTTCTGCCGTCTGTCCTTCCCCACTTTCTTCTGTCTGTGCCTCAGGTGCATTTGATTCATTGGCCGGCGCACAAGCTGCCAAGGAAATTATCATGGCAAGGGAACAAACTATGCTTAAAAATTTCTTTACTCTTTTCATTTTTTTCCTACCTTTCCTTTTGATTTTAACTTTACTTTAATCTCCATTATGTTTTCTTTTCTAATTTTCTCTTTCCTTTGTGAGGATTATCTTTACCTGATCACAAAAGATAAAACAGTTTTTTTCACTAACCTGATTCATAAGTTAACTGTTTTCTACTATTATATTACAAATGTGGACATGGAATGTCAAGTTTTTAAATGTGTGCAATTTTTACACTTTTTATTTTTCTTGTTTTTCCATATAAAAAATCTGACTTCCTCTAAAAAGTGCCTGCAAAACTGCAGACACTTTTTTCTTACATATAAACAATAGGTTTTACCACATCACTGGGATTATCTGCCATCAAATGGAAGGCATCCTCAATCTTCTCAAAACCGTTAAAACTATGGCTGATAAGCTTATCCACATCTAATTTTCCGTAACGTACTAAATCTAAAAGACGTTCCAGTCTTCTTCTTCCCCCCGGACAAAGACCTCCTGTTAATGTTTTATGGGTTACAAAGGACTGGGATTCTGAAGCTTTTAAGATAAAGTCACTATCCTGTCCTGCAATATTGGCAATGGTTCCTGCGGTCTTTGTCATACGATATGCCTCTGCAATATTAGCAGTAGTTCCTCCGGCAATAATCACGGAATCTACGGGACGGTTTCCGGTAAGTTCCATAACCTGATCATAAATTGGACCGTCTTTGTAGCTAATGGTTTCTGTTGCACCGTATTCCATTGCCAGCTGTCTTGTAACAGGACGATTTCCCACAGCAATTATGCGGGCAGCTCCTCGCAGCGCGGCTCCTGCTACACTCATCAGTCCTACAGGGCCAATTCCGATTACCACTACTGTATCCCCAAATTTAATATCTGCCAGTTCTGCACCATGAAATCCTGTAGTTACCATATCTCCCACTAAGACACCGGAGCTTAAGGTTACTCCTTCCGGAAGAAGAGCTACATTCATATCCACATCCGGTACTTTAAAGTATTCTCCAAATACCCCATCCCACTGGGAAGAAAGAAATCTGCCTCCCAAAGGCCTGGAAAGATGCTGATGAAGACCTTCCTGAATTCCAATATCATACCATTTAGGTGTTACTGCAGGCACTGCCACAATGTCTCCCACCTTAAAATCCTTTACCATAGAACCTACGGCTTCAATCCTTCCCACAGCCTCATGCCCTAAAATACGTCCTGCTGCCACTCCACGAATTCTTGCCCCATCTACATCTGAAGTACAGGGACATACTGCCACGGGAGATAGTAATGCCTCAAAGGGCTCAACCTTGGGAATCTCCTTATTCACCCAGCCTGTTTCTTTATTTGGTACAATGATACCAAAACCTTTCATTGTTTTACTCATTTTATTCAAACCTCCTGTTTTTCTCTTCTATGCCGGTAATTAATCCCCTTCTTTTTCTTAGGTGAAAATTACCTGTTTGCTTCATTATTTACTTTTTATATCTTCACCCTTTTTCTCTTTTGTTTTTATTCTTTACTAAAGGGTTAGCCACAGCTTACTACTTCTCCTTTTTCTTTTCCGTGATAATATCACAGAAAAAGAAGCTATAAAATCTAAAATAGGGGATACGATTTAGCGTATCCGGAGTATGCAGAAAAACTTTTGACAAAAAATGATAAACAAGCCTAAAAAACAGAAAGGAAAAGTAAGAAAAATGAAAGTAGTGATTATCGGAGGCGTTGCCGGTGGTGCCACCGCCGCAGCCCGCCTCAGAAGATTAGATGAATCCATGGAAATTATTCTTTTAGAGCGAGGAGAATATATCAGTTACGCCAACTGTGGTCTTCCCTATTATGTAGGAGATGTGATTAAGGAGCGGGAAAATCTGTTATTACAAACACCTGAGAGAATGAAGGAACGATTTAATATTGAGGTAAGAGTAAAAAATGAAGTCATAGAAATTTTAAAGGAAGAGAAAAAATTACGAATCAAAGGTCCCCAAGGAGAATATGAGGAATCTTACGATGAACTGATTTTATCTACCGGTTCCTCTCCCGTAAAGCCTCCCATTAAGGGTATTGATTCAGAAGGCATCTATACATTGTGGAATGTTAATGATGTAGATAAAATTCGTTCTCTTGTAGATGAAAAAAAACCGGCTACCGCAGCAGTAATCGGCGGCGGCTTTATTGGACTTGAAATGGCCGAAAATCTACATGCCAGAGGAATTCAAGTGGCTCTTGTGGAAGCTTCCTCACAGGTTATGGCACCAATCGATCCGGAAATGGCTGCCCTTCTCCACGAAAATATGGACCAAAATAACATTTCCCTGTTCCTGGGAAGCGGGGTAGAAGCCTTTGAACGAAGGGATGACCAAATCCATATTTCACTGGCAAACGGCAAATCTTTATCCGCCCAGCTGGTTATCCTTGCCATAGGAGTTCGCCCTAACAGTGAATTGGCCGAAAAAGCCGGACTTTCCCTAAATCAGCGAAAGGGAATTGTGGTAAACCAATATCTGCAGACCTCAGAACCTCACATTTGGGCTGTGGGGGATGTGATTGAAACCGATCATCGTATTACCCGAGAGAGAACCATGATTCCTTTGGCAGGACCTGCCAATAAGCAGGGACGTATTGTGGCCAACAACCTTTGTGGTGCCAAAGAAGCCTATAAGGGGACCATGGGTACCTCTGTGGCACAGGTCTTTGATTTAACTGTAGCCTGTGTGGGGATCAATGAAAAAATCCTGCAGGCTCAGGGAAAGAAAAAGCATGAAGATTATGAAACTATTTTAATCAGTCAAAAATCCCATGCCGGTTATTATCCCATGGCCACCCCTATGTTTTTAAAGCTGATCTTTGAAAAGGAAGGCAAGATTCTTGGGGCTCAGATTGTAGGGCAAGATGGTGTAGAGAAGCGTCTTGATGTAATTGCCACTACCATTGCTAATGGAGGAACTGTGGAAAACTTAAGAGATTTAGAATTATCCTATGCTCCTCCTTACTCCTCTGCAAAAGATCCGGTAAATATGCTTGGTTTTTGTGCTCAAAATGTTTTGGAGGAAAAAATAGCCTTTACCTCTTATCAGGAATTAGAAGGAAAGGTGGTTCTGGATGTAAGTGAAGAGGCAGAAAGAACTGTTTTTGCCCTTCCCGGCTCTCTTCACATTCCCTTAGGACAGCTGCGAAACAGAATGAAGGAACTTCCAAGAGATCAGGAACTGGTTCTTTACTGCGCTATTGGGGTGCGCTCCTATAACGGTGCCAGAATTCTTTTACAAAACGGATTTTCTAAGGTGAGCATCCTAGAGGGCGGCAGCAGCTTCTATAAATCCATGCACCATACCCTAAAAACAGTGTGGAATAATCCTATACCTTCTGCCTGTTCTTCTTTGGATTCCTCTGACGACTTAAAGAATCTTCACATTTTAGACTGCTGCGGTCTCCAATGTCCCGGTCCTATTATGAAGGTCAGCTCTGCCTTGGCTGAAATGAAGGAAGGAGAAGTTCTTCGAGTTTCTGCCACTGACATGGGCTTTGCCAGGGATGTGGAAAGCTGGTGTGAACGTACCGGGAATACCTATCTTGGTATGGAGCGAAAGGGGAAAGAAAATATTGTTACCCTGCAAAAAGGCACCGGTAAAGAAAGCGCTCTGACTTCTTCTCCCGCTGCTTCTCCCCAAGGAAAAACCATTATCGTCTTTGACGGGGATATGGATAAAGTAATGGCTTCCTTGATTATTGCCAACGGAGCTGCCAGCATGGGCAGAAAAGTTACCATGTTCTATACCTTCTGGGGACTTAATGCCCTTAGAAAAAATCAAAAGGTTTCCGTAAAGAAAACCCTTTTGGAAAAAATGTTTGGGGCCATGATGCCAAGAGGTCTTTCCAAATTAAAACTTTCCAATATGCATATGATGGGCATGGGAAAATCCATGATGGAACTGGTAATGCGTAAAAAGAATGTTGCCTCCCTGGAAGAGCTAATGGAACAGGCCATGAAAAATGGGGTAAAAATGATTGCCTGTACCATGTCTATGGACGTGATGGGTATCAAAGAGGAGGAATTAATTGACGGCGTGGAACTGGCCGGTGTTGCCACCTATCTTTCCGACGCAGAAAATTCCAATGTAAATTTATTTATTTAAGAAAAATAACTCAGGGTCGGTTTCTCATTTTCCTTAGAAACCGATCCTAAATTATTATCTTCTTACCAATTGTTCTTCCAAAGATTTTTCTTTTTCATTAAGTTACTCCCTGTATATTATTTATCTTTTCTACTCCCCGGGTATGCTGTCTGCCACACAAAGAGCTCCCCACCCCACCCGATTATTGGGATAAACACTTTCCCCTCTAATGGATTTTGCCCCCCTTCTTAAATAAGCCTTCATTTTTTCCCCGTAAAGATAGGGATCATTTCCCTGAACAATCCCCCACTCCATTAAAAGTGCTGCACTGCCGCTTACCATAGGGGAAGCAAATGAGGTACCCGAATAACTTTGAACCCCTCCCCCTACAGAAGAGGCAATTATCCCTACTCCCGGTGCTGCCAGATCCGGCTTATTTCTCTCTTCCCATAAAAGATCTCCCTTTTTATATTCTTCTCCTCTTCCGGAAAAATCTGCATAAGCCTCTGTGGCGTCATTGTAAGCAGCTACCGTAATGGCCCCTGCCGCTGTAGCCGGGTTGGTAATGGTTAGCGCAGGCTCCTGCCGCAAAAAACCTGTTCCTTCATTTCTCTGCTGCTTGGCAGGAAGATAGAGTTGTATTTCACCCACCAAGATGTTTTGTATCTGAAAATGAAAGGTCCATATTCCTACCTCAAGATAATCCTCTAAAGGTAAAAATACGAAAAAAACTTCCTGCTTACTGCTGTATGGGGAAGGCACTCCGGCATAAACCAGCACTTTGGTTGATTTCCATATAAAGGTCTGTCTTCCTGGATTGCTCTCCAATACTACAGGAAAAACAGTTCCATCGGGAGCTTCCAACTCTATAGAAAAGTCATCCTCATAAAATTTCCACAGCTGCACATTTACCGTAGGCTCTCTTCTTCCTATAGCCAGCTCCACTGTTTTCGTTTCCCTTACATTACCAGCAAAATGTCCTCCCGATACTCCTTCATTTCCACAACCAATGCAGATAGAGGTTTTTCCCATAGTAGCTGCCTGATCCAAAAACTGTTCTATCAGAGAGCTTCCATCCCTAGGACCATAGCTATTTCCAAAGCTTAGGTTAATCACCAACGACTGTGCCAATAACCGGGCTTTTTGGATACAGTAGGTTACGGCTCTCATCAGCTCTGTGGTAGAAGGATATCCACTGTTACCTACATCTCTTAACTTTACAATCAACAAATCACAGTCCGGTGCTACTCCTTGAAGCAATTGTTGCGGATGGGATGATGCTGCCACTGCTGTTACTGCCGTCCCATGACCTCGTTCATCCACTTGGGGTACAATTTGCAAGGCCTCTTCCCGGGTAGAAGACTGTAATGCTTTATCAATCTGTTCTTTATTATATTCTACTCCTAATAAGAATCCCTCAGGCGGCAGTTTTCCCTCTTTTGTATTTATTACTCCGGTTTGATCCCATAAATAACGGATCCTTGTTTTCCCCTCTTTTTTGAAATCCTCCAGAAAGTAGTCAATCCCGGAATCAATAACTGCAAGCAAAACTCCCTTACCGGTAAGACCATAGGGAGACTGCCTGACCTGTGGGATACAGGAGGCTATCTTAGCTTCATAAATTCCGTAAATCAGGCTCTTTGGAAGTTCCAGGTATTCTATCATGGGAAGGGTTGACACCACTTCAATGGCCTGTTTTGGCAGCGTAAGAATGGCATATCCCGAAAGCATCTTTTCCACCCCTATTCCCATAGACTGTAATTGGTCAATCTCTCCTGTGTACTTTACAATAATCTCCCAAAGATTTTCCTCTTCTGAAATCCCCACATTCAAAATTTCTGATTTTTCCCGTTCCTGTCTGGTAGAAGAAGTTGCCAGTCTTAACAGATTCTCCTGTTTTTGTGATTCCATTTTACTATGCCTTTCCTTTACATAAATTCTTTTTAATCTATGCTCTTATCTTTCTTTATATTTATCTAAACTAAAAAAAAACGCCTAATCATTTACAGAAAAAAACTCCCGTCCATTACATGAATGGATAGGAGTTTATCTGTATTTTTCATTTTAATAATTTACTTTATTTTATATTCATAAAATCCCTTAGAGAATTCAATTAAATACTCTAAATCTTTACTTCCCGCAGTTTCATAAGAGGAATGCATCGCCAACTGTGCCAGTCCAATATCTGCTGTGGGAACAGAGGCGTGAGAAATGGAAATATTCCCCAGGGTAGAGCCACCCGCAATATCTGAGCGGTTATGATAAACCTGATAAGGAATTTCCCTAATTTTACAAATATCCTTGATCACGGCTCCGGTATAAGCATCTGTAGTATATTTCTGATTTCCGTGGTATTTAATCACAATCCCTCCGTTTAAAAGAGGATAATTTTTACTGTCAGATTTTTCCGGATGATTGGGGTGCAGGGCATGACCGTTATCTGCAGATACCAAAAAGCTGTTTGCAGTCATTTGTGCCAGCTGTTCTCTTTTTCCCAAGGCATACGCTATTCTTTCCAGATTAGCGCTTAAGAAATCAGAGTCCGCTCCCTGTCTTGTACTGCTGCCCACCTCTTCATTATCAAAGATACAGTAAACATTGCTGTATTCTTCTGCTTCTGCCTTTAAAAAGCCCTGCAGCGTTCCGTAGGCACATTCCAAATCATCAATTCTGGGTGCAGACATAAATTCTTTATTTTTTCCCATAAAAGCAGGCTCCTGGGAATTATACACAAATATGTCCTTTCCCAAAATCTGCTCTTCCTTTATGGACAGCTTTTCTGCCAAAAGTTTAAGGATGGTATCCTCCTGATTCATGGACCAAAGAGGCTGTAAATCTACTTGTGGATTATATTCCATTCCCTTATTAATTTCCCGCTGTAAATGAATAGCCACATTAGGAATAATACAAAGGTTTTCTTCAAATTTTACCAACTTTGTTTTTAATTCTCCCTCTTCCTTTATTACTACTCTTCCTGCCAGAGAAAGGGGACGATCCAGCCAGGTGGAATCAATCATTCCCCCGTACTTTTCCACGTTAAGTTTTACATAACTTTTTTGACACAAAGCCTCCGGCTCTTCTTTTAATTTAAAACAAGGGGAATCACTGTGAGAGGCCATAAGGCGAAATCCCTTTACTTCCTCCCTTGGAAGCTTAAATGCCAATAAGGAGCTGTTATTTCTTACTACATAATAATTTTTCCCCGGCTCCAAGTGGTATTCTTCCTTTTCCTCAAGGGGCAAAAATCCCTGTTCCTTTAATTGTAAAACAATTTGCTCTACCCCATGATAACAGGTAGGGCTGTTTTTTATAAAATTAAAAAATTGTTCCATTTTTTCCACCCTTTTAATATTTCTCATTTTTATGTTCTACTGTTTTAATACAACTTCTCCTTTTTCCTGTAAAAATGCAGGATAATAGGAAAGCTTAGCCTTTCTTAGGCCTTCTGCTCCTGTATCTTCCTCTCGGTTTACATAGCGATACTCTGCTGCCTCATGGGCTAGAAACTGCTGATTGATCATCGGATAGGCCCCTTGCACATCCGCAAAGGCTTTTTCAATATGCACCACAAACATTTCATCATTTAAAGCCTCTCCCAGGGTAAAGGCTACAATACGCTTTCCATCTCGTAATACTCCTCCCTTTAAGCCAAGGCGTTCAAATTCAGATACCGCTCTTGTGGTAACACAAAACTCATTGTGCTTGTCCCCCTTTTCTTCACAAAGATTAATGATTTTCCACTGTTCTGCCATTTCCAAACATTCTTCCTTGTTCTCTTCACTTAAGGGCTCATAGGACCATTCTGGATTGTTTTCCTTAAACTTGTTAATATGATTTCGTTTTCCGTGAAGCTTTTTTCCCGCCAAAGAAATCATTTTTTCTGTTTCATAAACATAGTCTGCCACATCTCGGTTATAGGTAATTTCATATTTCCCCGGAAATAATTCTTCCAATTTTGCAAATTTTTCCTCCGTTACTAAATGAAGGTGAAATTCCTTTTCTATCTCTTCAAAATATTCCTCCAGCTCCAGCATAACTTCCTTTAAATTTGCTGCACTTTCATGATCTTTAGCAAAGGGAATACAAAGAGAGATTTTCTCTCCTCTTGTAATAAATACCAGCATATCCTTTACAATAGCATATTCCATATCATAAAAGGGTGCCCATAAATAATTATTGGCAAAAGATATTTCACAGCATTTACTCTGTTCATATCGATAGTAAGGTTCCAGAATATTTCTGGACTCCATGTTAATTTCTTTCCATTCTATTTTCATCTTTTTACTTCTCTCTTTCTATAAAAAAACTTATCCCCATGGAAAATCTCACAAAAATATACTATTTTTTTCTCTTACTTTCCTATTAAAGTCATGATTTTCCAATCTCTTATTCTAACACTTCCCTAGGGATTAATCTATAGAATTAAAGAGGAAAAAAGCAAGGTTTTTCCGCCTTCTTTCGTATACTTTCTATAACAAATAGTAACTTTGCCCCTGTTGTGCCACCTTCCCTCTTAATTGTAAATCCATCAATACTTCCATCAGTTCCCTAAAAGAAAGTCCGCTTGTTTTCTCCTGTATTCTATGAAAAATCTCTTCCACAAACAAAGGCGTTGTTTCCATCACTGACACTACCTGTTGTTCCTGTTCACTGAGACCTTGCTTATGCCTTTCCTTTTCTCCCTGATATTGGACCTTTAACTGAGGACAGATTTCTTCTACAAACTGTTCTATGGAAAAAATCATTCCTGCCCCCATTTTTATCAAGCTGTTGCATCCTTTGCTTAAATCATCCGTTACCCTTCCCGGAATACAGTAAACCTCTTTTCCCTGCTCCAGAGCCATATCTACGGTAATTAAGGTACCGCTTTTTTCCCTTGCCTCAACCACCACAAGAATGTCTGCCAGTCCGCTGATCAATCGATTCCTCCTTGGAAATAATCCTGCTGCCGGTGCTGTATAGGGCAGACTTTCAGAAAGAAGTGCTCCTTCTTCCTGCAGACGAAAATAAAGACCTCTGTTTTCCGGGGGATAACAAATCTGTACTCCGCTTCCTAAAACTGCTACACTTTCCCCCCCTTCTTCCAGAGCTGCCCATTGGCTGATTCCATCAATCCCTCTTGCCATACCGCTGATTACTGTAATCTTGTTTTTTGCCAATTCTTTTCCCAAACGTTGTGCCATCTGCTTCCCATAGAGCGAACAATTTCTGGCTCCTACCACTGCTACTGAAGGTTTTTGCCATAAATTATTTCTTCCCTTTTGATATAAAATCAGGGGAGGATCAGGAATATTAAGCAGCTTCTTTGGATAAGTCTGTCCACCATAATAACTTAAAGATATCTTTTCTTTTTGTAATTGTTCCCATAAGTGCTCCGGCAGTCCCTTCTGACGTTTGCTTTCGATTTTCTCACATTTTTTCTCTGGTAAAATCCCTTTTAAACATCCTGTCCCTTCCTGAAAAATTTGTTTTGGATCGGCTATCTTTATTATTTTTTTCAAACTTGTACTTCCAATTCCCTCTATATGATACAGCCAGTGATAATATTTTTCTCTCAAATCTCCATCCCCCGATAGCATACGGCCTCTGCCAAATGAATCCTTTTAATATTCTCTGCCTCTTCTAAATCTGCAATAGTTCTGGCCACCTTCAATATTCTGTGATATCCTCTGGCGCTTAAATTTAATGAATAAAATATCTGTTCCATATATTTTTTCTCTTCCTTGTTAAGAGCACAGTATTCCTCTAT
>JAFXGR010000032.1 GCA_017520155.1 Lachnospiraceae bacterium | reverse complement strand
GCTACGATAGGCTGTTTCAATTCCACTTTTGCCATCTTTTCTAACCTCCTTATAGTATTTGCCGATAGGAGCTTATATTGAAAATAAAAGCCTCCCTGAAGACAGGAAGGCATAAAAAGTCAATACTTATCTATCCCTCGGTAGGCGATTACACTTACACATCTAAGATGTACCTACTGTCTTCGGCATGGTTTAATAACCTAAAACAATATATCAAGTTTCGTCCGATTTGTCAACTGTTTTTGGAAAGATATTGAAATATAAAATAAATAATAGCCACGAAGAATTTCACTTCGTGGCTGCTTATCTTTAAATTTAAACTATTAAATTCTTACCTCTCCCTCATGATGGAGAAGGGATAACTGTTCAATCTCCGGAAGCTTTCTGAGTTCTTCTACCAACTCCTTTTCTTTTTTTGTATCAATCTCCAGAATATAATCACAGCCATTCTTTTTCAGATTTCTTGTTTTTATCTTATATCGGATTGTAAGATCTTTTATCCCGTTAATTATATCCTCCTCTTGTAAGTTAACTGTTCCGTTTACAATCAAAAGATACACTTTTCTGTTTCCCGGAAGATATTCTAACAGCAACATGCCTACCGTAGTTATTAGTGCCATAGCCAAAGCAATTTCAAACATACCTGCACCGCATACGATCCCCGTTCCAATAGACCAAAATAAAAATAACAAATCCATGGGATTCTTTATGGCTGTACGGAAACGTACAATAGAAAGAGCACCCACCATTCCCAGGGAAATTACAATACTGGATTGCATGGCAATAATAATTCCTGCGGTAATCACAGAAATTAAGGTCATAGAAATATGAAAGCTTTTATCATACAAAGAAGTTCTGCTAACCATTTTATAAACCCAAAAAATATACATCCCTATAAGAAAGGTAATTCCCAAAGTAATCACAATATCCGTGGTAGACATATCTCCACTGCTAAATCCTTGAAGTACACTCTTTTTAATTACGTCTGTAAATTTCATCTTTTATTTTCCTATCTTATTTCTTTTTCTCTTCTTCTAGACATGAGGATTTCTTCTGGCATAATAATATTTTGAAAATGCTGTCTTTACTAAATACACTTCATTCAATATCTTTTTAATCTCATCCGGTATAAATTCATCATATTTTACCTCTAGAATATGATGTCCCGTAGGCAAAACAGGAATACAAGGCAAAATATCTTCCCAAAAGCTTTCCACCTCACTGCTGCCGGTAATAAACTTATCCAGGGTTACCCGTACATTGCCTTTTTGTTCTACAAAAGGAATTCTCTCATATTCTACAATTTGTACCGGACGTAATCCCCTTAAACATATATTCCCATAAAACCTCTTCTTTACTTCTCCCGCATTCCCCGGAAGACTCCACTGCCGTCTGAAGATCAAATCATTGCATTCTTTCAGGGTAAGCTCTTCCTTTTGTTTTGAGGTAAAGCCAAATTCTTTTTTCTTAATTTCTAAATGGATTACCTCTTTGCTGTTATTATATGTCCGTACCCTATATTTTTGTCTGAAATCATTTCCTTCCTGATTTTGTTCCAAAAAGGAATCTCTGAAATCATCAAAATATAAGCTTCGAATCCTATAGCTGCCTTCTTTTGCATGGGAATCATATTCCATTAACTGTTCCAGTTTATATTTTAAATAAGCAGCCTTATCCTCTGTAATAATATATTTTTGCTCTACCCGGTATTTCATCCTTGCTGTTCCTCTCATTTTCTGCAACAGATATGCTCTCAAAAGACTATTCAATCCATTCTTGATCCAAATATTTTTTTCTTTTTTCTATAAAGTCTGTTAAGTCACTGAAAGTTTTTTCTCTGTTTACAAAATAGGGATTCTTTAACAGCTCCTCTTTCCATCTGATTTCATTCATTATAGCACTATCATATAGCCATCTTTCATATTCCTTCAGACCAACTTCTACAAGATAACCAAGAAAGGGACTTACCTTACCGGCATAATACTCTTTCACCAACTTATAAAACTCTTCCTTCTCATATAAGTTTTCATACCAAGGAGAAGAATAGGTATGATGATCTAACTTGCTGATTCCTTCCGTATTAGAAGAAAACTCCTCCATCCATTCCACGTAATTTCCAAGACTCATATCATAATCCCAGCCGTAAGCTGCGTATAACTTTCCATCCTTTTTATCACTATCCTTATAAAAGTAGCTGCTGGAAACTCCACCATCATAATTCTTGCTGACCTCTTCTGCCAAATACTTCTTGACAAAGCTATGAATATCGATGTAGTCAGTATAGGATTTTTTTGTATCTTCATTTATTCCCCGGGGATCTAAAATGGCTTCTTCTGCTTCATTGATATAGCTGCGAAGATATTCAATCTGTTCCACTGAGCAATAGGAAGGACTTTTCACAACGAAATGCTCCTGTTGTTGGGTAATAAATCCACTTTTGATCTTTTCATATTCATGAAAAAAACGCTGGGAATACTCTCTTTCCATTAAGTATCCTCCGGTCATATCAACTAAGGAAATATCCAGCCTTCTTGCTTTAGCTTTTTCAGTTTCGTATAGGGGTTCTGCCTCATAATTACTCGTAGTATACACCAGATCCATGGCTTCTTCCATATTTTCTATGTTAACTCGTTGTGTCCCCACTTCAATGTCATCACAAAGATAATAATTTCCCTCATATAAACCATCAATATACAAATCCACAAATCGCCCTCTGTGGGCTCCTCTTAGGTGTAGTTCTTCTTCCATACGGCGTACCAGATCATTTCGAATGAGGGAAGGATCGGAAGCATTGGATAGTAATGCATACTTCTCACCTGCGGGCAACCCCAAAATGCTCTCCTCCTCTTTTAAGGTAAGGGAATAGGGCTTTTTTTCATACCCTGCAAAGGAAGTATTCCCCCGTCCCCTGATTTCTTTTACCCCTATTTTCCTGCTGTGTTCCCCATTTTGATCTATGGTCTGTATACTGCCTGCTACGCCATACTCTTTATCTTCCTTTATCTTATCCAAATCATGATTATTAGTATACAAATACATAGTCGCTAGATTGGATGACTGTAAAATATAAAGGGTAAAATGTTCCTTACTTTCCACAGTTTGGCATAATAGCTTTTTCTCCTGAGGAAGCCCCTTTATACTTTCTTCCTTTTGTATGGTCTCTCCCTCTTCAAGGACATAAAATTCAGGAGAAAAGGAAGCAAGAAAAACTTCTTCTTCCTTCACATAGGAAGGGAGAAACAAATATTGTATCTTATCTTTCTTCCAGGTCTTTATGATATTCTCTTCTATAACAAAATATAAACTGTTCTCTTTTTCTTTTATTTCCAAATGATATTCTGAGTATAGCATAGTTGCTATAAGAAAAACTGTAAAACAGCTTAAGATAATTTTTTCTATATATGCTCTCATCTTTTCTTATTCAAATAAAGGTATACTTTTACAACTCATTTATTCATTCAGCTTTTTTACTATAACATAGTGTACAATAGCTTTGTATCCCTAAAAAACAATTATGTTTTAGAATAAATGATCAAATATCTTGATGCAAAACCTACCTATAATAACTCTATATTTAACGGGTTTTATAAAAATCCAATATAATAATTTATTTGCTTTTTTCCTTACCTCAATTTTTACTTTCAGGTCATGATACGCTTTAATGGATGACTGTACTGTTTCCCCACTTAGATTCGCCAGAATATCAAGTTCTTCTGTCTCTGAATAATAAATATTTACAGAAACAATATTTTTACGAGACAAACAGTATAATAAAACAAAACACAATAAACAAAATAAAAGGATAATTATTAATATCTTTATCCTTTTGTTCATTTGAGCTACCCTCTATCTTTCTTTTCTTAGTAAACTGCTTCTCTATCATGTGCAATAATAGACGCATTTATTACGCAATCCAACAAAAAGATCTGTTCTAAAAGCTCACTTTCCTTAACAGATTTGCATTTTATAATATAATCACATCCACTTATCTTTCTACTTCGTAATTTTATTACAGAAATCCTCGCGTATTTTTTGACTATTTCCATTAGTTCCTCTTCATTTCCCTTTTCGTTCAAATTAACAACAAGTAACATACTTGCTTTTCCCAATGGTATTAATTCCAAAAACAACATCAAAAAAGAGACTGCAATAGCTATTATCAATGCTAATCCATAATTCATTGCACCTAAAATTATTCCTGTACTAATAGACCAAAATAAGAACAAAATATCCTTTGGTTCTTTAATTGCTGTACGAAATCTTACAATCGATAAAGCACCAACCATACCTAGAGATATAATTAAATTGGATTGCATTGCTAAAATGATACCTGCTGTTATAATCGGAAGGACTGCAATAACAATTCCTAACGGATATCATATATTCATTGTATTCCTGATAAAGTTCTTCCTTTGGAAGCACAAATGTTCCACCTTGTCCCTCTAAATCCATAACTTCCGTTTTCTTTTATTAACTCTTACCAAACAGCGAGAAGGGAGCTGCTTTTCTACATTTTCCTATTTTCTCACAAGCAATCAGCAAGTGATTGCTTGTAGACTTTACTGTTACGGCTCAAATCCATCTTTTATATCTTCACTAACCAAAGTACTTCTCTCCAACATAAACTTATAGGCCGTATTAGGAAAATAATGGTAACTGTTTATTTCCCCCTCTCCATGTTCGGGAGCATTATAATAGATCACATTCCCTTTTATCATCATACTTTCTGTCCCTCCAACGTCATAATCTTTTGGGATGACATAATATGGTTCGAACAAATTTTGCTTAATGAATACTCCATCATCGGTTACATAATTATCTACATAGGGGCTAAAGCAGAAAAACATACAAACTACAACAGATCCTGTTATAATACTATGTAATCCCTTTTTCTTGTAATCATACCAGCTAGCCATGCTGATTAAGGGAAGTGTGAGCAAAAAGGCTAAACCATAGCGGATAAAGGGGGCCATGAAAAACCATACCAAGGCAGAAGCTATCATCCCTATATAGAGTACAATCAACTCTATTCGTACCTCTATTTTCTTTGCTGTTTTATAGATCAGGTTAAGAAAGGCCAAGAATAATCCAAGAACATTTGCCCCCATAAGCATCTGATCATATCTCTCCTGTCCTTCCCACCAGATAGGCAGCCATTCTTTTACCTGCAAATCAATCAGATTCACATCATAAAGACATCTGCCCCATACTTTAATTTGGTGAGAATCCACCAATAAATATTCTAAAGGTACCTTCCAGTCCACCTGGAATAGATCAATGACCTCAAGGGGATAAATAAGCCAACCGGATAAAATCACATTTCTAATTAAATAAGGAGTCAAGATCAAAATACCAAGACCTAAATAAACTCCAATTTCTCTCCATTTCTTTTCTTTTACTAAAAAGAAGGCCGGATAAATCACTACTGCCGCCATGGCAATAGCAGACAGTTTCAGTACTCCTAAAAATACGGAAAACACCGCCAACAAAGCATAGACAGAATAATGAGATTTTCTCTCCATTGCTCTCATCCATACACTGATCATATAAATAGAGAAAAACATGGTGGGATAATCTGTTGCCGGTGAAATACTTCCTGTTACATTTACCAGAGCATAAAATAGAATTACCACACATCCTGCATCTTCCAGATGGCAGTTTCGCTCTTTAAAGGTTCTTAAATGGTGAAAGGCATAAATACACAGGATTACTTCTATAAAGCCTGTTGTTGTGTGGAGCGACCAGGGTAACAACCAGGATAAACTCATGATTGCAGCAAAGGCAAGATATAGGCTGTTATAACCGTAATGTAACTGTAAATTTGCCATTCCCTTTATAATTCCATACTCTTCGTACAATCGGATATTCTGTGCATGATAAATATTGGTATCGGTATGAAACTTTCCTCTGGACGTAAAAAAAGCAATTAAGAGAATAAAGCACAAATAGAAAAATCCTTCCCAGGAAAACATAAGTTTCTTTGCTTTTGGTAGCCATTCTTTTATTTCTCTTTTGCATAATAGCCCGGAAAATGCAGCCACTAATAATAAGACCAGATGTACAAGCATTCCCACTTTCGTAATTATGCTTGCAAAGGAAGCATAAACAGTGATTCCCACAATTCCTGTAATAAGGTAATCTATACCTTGAAACTCCCAATCTCTTTTTAATACTGTGGTTAATATTTTCTTTAGTCCAATTCCTATAAATCCACATAGGAAAAAATAATAAATCCAGCTTAATATTACAATTATCATGATAACAATATGATTTCCTCCTATTTCAAATGCAGTTTCTAAATTATCCTTGTTTTGCTTTGTTACGGCAATTCATTTCTATATTTTCTACCATTACGTTCCACATATGATTATCAATTCCTTTATTTATTTTATTATAGTTGTTCACATATCATACTACTTCCGATTATTAAAAACAACTATTTCTCAGAATGTAATTTCAGAGTAGATAATCAAATATTTTCATACAACATCTACCTAAACCAAGTTTTCTTAAAACATGTATTTATATTATTCTAATATAAAAGACAGAGTAGAAACCTATGCCTTTTAAATCATAAAAATTACTTATTTAAGAGTAACTTTAGCACCTTCAGCTTCTAATTTAACTTTGATTTCATCTGCTTCTTCTTTAGATGCAGCTTCTTTTATACCTTAGGAGCATTATCTACTAAGTCTTTAGCTTCTTTTAAGCCAAGTCCTGTAGCTTCACGAACAACTTTGATAACTTTAACTTTGTTAGGACCAACTTCTGTTAATTCTACGTCAAATTCTGTTTTTTCTTCAGCTGCGCCGCCTTTTTCTGCTAACTGATTCATAACACGTGCAAAGTTTGTAATAGGAGACTGGATGCTTCCCAGTAACTTGGAAATAAGTTCCTCTCTGGAAGGGATGTTTGCAATTGCCTGCATACCCTTAGCATCATATACTACACCTTCTACTACACCGGCTTTGATTTCTAATGCTTTTGCATCTTTTGCTACTTTTGCTAAAATTCTGGCAGGTGCTGTTGCATCTGTTGTAGAAATAGCAACTGCGCTTGGACCTTCCAAGTAAGGAGCAAGTGCTTCAAAATCTGTTCCTTTGAACGCGAAGTTCATCATTGTATTCTTGTAAACCTTATACATAACACCGGCTTCACGAAGCTCTTTACGAAGATTAGTATCCTGTTCTACCGTAAGACCACGGTAGTCTACTAAAACAACAGACTGTGCTTCTTTAATTGCTTCGGAAATCTCAGCTACGATAGGCTGTTTCAATTCCACTTTTGCCATCTTTTCTAACCTCCTTATAGTATTTGCCGATAGGAGCTTATATTGAAAATAAAAGCCTCCCTGAAGACAGGAAGGCATAAAAAGTCAATACTTATCTATCCCTCGG
>JAFXGR010000003.1 GCA_017520155.1 Lachnospiraceae bacterium | reverse complement strand
TGATGAGTTTAAGCAGTTTATGATGCAAAATGAATTTAAGGAGCATGCTTCTAAGTTACGTTTCTTTATAGGAGATGTAAGAGATAAGGAAAGATTGGTGCGTGCTTTTAAGGGCGTGGATTATGTAGTGCATGCAGCTGCCATGAAGCAGGTTCCTGCATGTGAATACAACCCGGCAGAAGCGATTAAGACGAATATCCACGGAGCGCAGAATGTTATTGATGCTGCGCTGGATACAGATGTGAAAAAGGTGGTTGCATTATCTACGGATAAGGCAGTAAATCCTGTAAACTTATATGGTGGTACTAAACTGGTATCTGATAAACTATTTATTGCTGCAAATGCTTATGCCGGTGATAAGGATATTAACTTCTCCATTGTTCGTTACGGTAATGTGGCAGGAAGCCGTGGTTCTGTTATTCCCTTCTTTAACAGCGTGATTAAAAATGGAGGAAAAGAGCTTCCCATTACCGACTATCGCATGACCCGTTTCTGGATCAGCTTAACCCAGGGAGTAGAGCTGGTAATCAAAGCCTTGGAAGAGGCTAAAGGAGGAGAAACCTTTATTAGCAAAATTCCTTCCTTTAAAATTACAGATTTGGCAGAAGCTATGCTTCCCGGCTGTGAAAAACCGGAAGTAGGAATCCGTGAGGGAGAAAAGCTTCATGAAATCATGGTAACTGTAGAGGATTCCATGACTACTTATGAATATGAGAAGCATTTTATCGTTTATCCCCAGATGGTGTGGAATAACAGACAAAAGCCTGACTTAAGCGGGAAAAAAGTAGAACAGGGATTTTCCTACAGTTCTGACAATAACACAGAGTGGCTCACAGTAGAGGAAATTCGTGAATTGTTAAAAACAGTTGAGTTAGAAAAATAGGTGTTAAAGTGTAACATTAATCTTATAGATGAATGGTTATACAGATACAATAATTGTCATCCAAAAACTAAGATTGAAATGAAGACCATTTCAATCTTAGTTTTTATAAGGAGTATACTTCTCTGAGGAAAAATAAATAATCCACAGTATCTCCTACAGTATAGCATACAGACCTTGGAGAGGGTCTATAAACACTACTACTTTATAATATAAGGAAAAAAGAATTAAGATGAATAAACCGGCAATTTGCGGGGGTACTCCCGTGCGGGAAACAAAATTATATTACGGGCATCAATATATTGATGAGGAAGATATTCAGGCAGTAGTAGAGGTGTTAAGAAGTGATTATCTTACCTGCGGTCCTAAAATAACGGAATTGGAAGAAAAATTATGTAAATTAACAGGAGCAAAATATGCTGTGGTATGCAGTAACGGAACAGCAGCTCTTCATATGGCCTGTATGGCAGCAGGAGTAAAGGAGGGGGATGAGGTTATTACCACTCCCATTACCTTTGCAGCCAGTGCCAATTGTGCCCTGTACTGTGGAGCAAAGCCTGTATTTGCTGATATCAAGGATACAACCTATAATATAGATCCTGCCAAGGTAAAGGAAGTAACCACAAAAAAAACAAAAGCTGTGGTAGCGGTGGATTTTACCGGACAGTCTGTAGAACTGGATGAATTACTTGAACACTGTAAACAACATAATCTTTGTCTCATTGAAGATGGTGCTCATGTAATTGGAACAAAATATAAAGGAAGGACCAATGGTTCCATTGCAGATATGACCACCTTTAGCTTTCATCCGGTAAAAACAGTTACCGGAGGAGAAGGGGGAGCAGTCTTAACCAATAATGAAGAATATTATCAGAAGCTGCTTCTTGCCAGATCTCATGGGATTACAAGAGACCCCGGTTTGATGGAAGAAGAACCCCATGGAAGCTGGTATTATGAGCAGGTTTCTTTAGGCTATAATTATCGTATGACAGATATTCAGGCAGGACTTTTAATCAGTCAGCTGGATAAGCTTCCTTTATTTTCTCAAAGGAGAAAGGAAGTTGTAAAACAATATAATGGAGCATTTGCTAAACTTCCCCAGCTTCAGATACAGGAGGAAATTCCTCAGTCGGATACCACAAGGCATCTTTATATTTTAAGAATCAGACCGGAAATGTTAAAGATAAACAGAAGAGAATTTTTTGATGCCATGGCAGCAGAAAATATTATCTGTAATGTCCATTATATTCCTACCTATTATTTCCCTTATTATCAAAGTCTGGGATATGAAAAGGGTCTTTGTCCCACAGCAGAAAAACTGTATGAGGAAATGATGAGCCTTCCTTTGTATTACGGAATGAGTGATCAGGACGTACAGGATGTAATTGCCGCAGTAGAAAAGATTGTAAACTATTATAAAAATTAGTGACTATTCAAGTGCAGAAAAATACTAACAGGTTCAGCCATAATAATCATTAGCTGATTAGTCATGAGGGAAGGGATAACCATAGAGAAAGCAGTACCAAACCGGCTGAAAGCAGTTGTAAATGTAGATACTGCCTATTTTAGAAAAATAGAGAGAAAAGTATGAAATTAAGTGTAATTGTGCCTGTCTATAACATGGCAGCTGAAGGAAAATTAAATTATTCCATGGATTCCCTAATCAACCAGACCATATCTGATTATGAAATTATTGCAGTAGATGATTGTTCTACCGATAATTCTCTGGAGATTTTACGAGAATATGAAAAACATTATCCCAAAAAGTTTAAGGTAATATCCTCCCCCATTAACAAGAAGCAGGGAGGAGCAAAAAACCTGGGTCTGGAAGCCGCCAAGGGAGAGTGGATTGGTTTTATGGACAGTGATGACTGGATCACTCCCGATTATTATGAGAAGCTTTTAAAAAAAGCGGAGGAAACGGGGGCGGATATGGTGGGCTGTGATTACCATTTGACTAATCATCATTCCATGGAAATAGGAAAAGTGGTTCACAGCAATAAAGAGGAACAGACAGGGATATTAACAAAAGAAAAGTATAAATCTCTGCTCCTTGACAGCGGAAGCCTGGTGGTAAAAATATACAAAAGGCATATTATTTATGATTATCCCAATCGCTTCCCGGAAGGTATATTTTATGAGGATAATGCCATCGGAAAAAGCTGGATGCTTCGGGCAAAACACTTTGAATATCTTCAGGAGCCGATGTATTATTACTATCAGCATCAGACCTCTACCGTTCATACCATATCCCAAAAGCGATGTGAGGATAGAATGGAAGCGGCTAAAATTATGATAGGCGAAGCCAAAGAGTTTGGGTACTTGGAAGAATATAAGGAAGAATTGGAATATAGCTTTACTCTTTTGCATTATATCAATACCCTGTTTACTTATATGGTAGGAGTAAAGCCAGTAAAAATAAGTTTTATTAAAAAAATGGGAAAAGAACTAAAAGATTACTTCCCTGATTTTCAAAAAAATACTTACTACTGCCAAAGAACTAATGAGGAAGAAAAAAAGCTGATTACCCTTCAGCAAAAATCTACTCTTCTTTTTCTTTGCTACTATAGATTATTATGGACTTACCGTAACCTTAGAGAGAGATGGATCAGAAGATAAAAAAGCTGCTAAAGGTTTAAAAGTCAGAGGAAAAGAAAGATGATAAGGGAGGAAAGCAAAAAATGAAACGAATTGCCATTATCACAGCCAGAGGAGGAAGCAAACGTATTCCTCATAAAAATATCAGGGACTTTTGCGGAAAACCGATTTTATTTTATTCTATAGAAGCTGCTCTAAAATCCCACTGCTTTACCACGGTTATGGTATCTACAGATGATGAAATAATTGCTGATTTGGCAAAGAAAGCAGGAGCAGAGGTTCCTTTTTTACGAAGTGATAAAACCTCCGGGGACTTTGCTACCACAGCAGAAGTGATTGAAGAAGTACTGACAGAATATAAAAAACAGGGAGAAGAGTTTGATACTGCCTGTTGTATTTACCCTACAGCACCTTTTATTACCGCAGAAAAATTGCAGGAAGCAGTTAGACTTTTAGAGGAGAAAGATTTGGATAGTGTAATGCCGGTAGTTGAATTTTCCTTCCCGCCCTTAAGAGGGATGGTAATGGAAGAGGGAAAGCTGAAATATAAGTGGGAAGAATATTCTCAAATGCGTTCTCAGGATTTGGAAAAAATTTATCATGATGTGGGACAATTTTATGTTCTGAATGTGAAACATTTTGAAGAGAGCAAGAAGCTGGTAACCCAAAACACAGGAGCGATTATGATGAGTGAATTGGAAACTCAGGATATTGATAATGAAACAGACTGGAAGATTGCTGAATTAAAATATCGCCTGATTCATGAATGATGAGGAATAAAAAAGTATAAAGAAGGGGCTGGAAAAGAAAGGTAATCCTTCTTAAAGAAAAAATACTAATAAATATAAGGATAGAAAAAATACTGAGTAAGAAATAATAAGTAAATAGAAAGTAAAAAAGAAAATCAGAAATAATTTGTAAGAGAAGGAAAATAGCAAGGAAGAAAAGTATGGACTTAAAAATAGGAAATCGAGTGATTGGAAAAGGGCAGCCTGCCTATATTATAGCTGAAATGTCAGCTAATCATGCAGGAAGTATAGAAAATGCAAAGAGAATTATTCGTGCAGCCAAGGAATCCGGGGCTGATTGCGTAAAAATTCAGACCTATACTCCGGATACCATTACTATAGATTGTGATAATGAATATTTTCAGATTAATAAAGGAACCTGGAAAGGGGAAAATCTTTATCAGCTTTACGGAAAGGCATATACACCCTGGGAATGGCAAAAGGAGCTTTTGGAGGAAGCAAAAAAGGTTGGAATTGACTTTTTTTCTACCCCCTTTGATTTTTCTTCTGTAGATTTCTTGGAAGAAATCGGAGTTGAATTTTATAAGATTGCTTCCTTTGAGCTTGTGGATCTTCCCTTAATTCGTTATGTAGCCTCAAAGAAAAAGCCCATGATTATGTCCACCGGTATGTCTACTCTTGGAGAAATTGAGGCAGCAGTTAAGATTGCCAGAGAAGCAGGAAATGATCAGATTGCTCTTCTTCGCTGTGCCAGTGCTTATCCGGCTATTACAGATCAGATGAATTTAAAGACAATGGTAAATATGGCAGAGGTATTTAATGTGCCTGTAGGCTTGTCGGATCATTCCATGGGATCAGTAGGAGCGGTAACTGCCGTTGCCTTGGGGGCAAGTATTATAGAAAAACATTTTTGTCTGGATAGAGCAATGGAAAATCCGGATTCAGTTTTTTCCATGAATCCTGAGGAGTTTAGCTCTATGGTAAAGGATATTCGTCAGGCCCAAAGGGCTATAGGTGTAGTGTCTTACGGACCTACGGAACAGGAGGCAAGTAATGTTGTCTTTCGAAGATCCGTTTTTTGTGTAAAGGACATAAAAAAGGGAGAGGAAATTACTGCGGAAAATATAAGAATTATTCGTCCCGGTTATGGGATGGAACCAAAATATTATGAGGAAGTTTTGGGGCAAAGGGCTTTAAGAGATATAAAAAGAGGAACTCCCATGGAGTTATCCATGGTTGGCCATTTTGAGTAAGCTATATTATACGAACCAAATATGGTTTGTATAATCAGATTCACGGCACATGTTGTGCCTTTTTATAAAATATTAATTTATAAATTATAATAGAGGAATTGAGTATGATAAATTTAAGAAAAGCATCTTTAGAAGATGCTTTCTGTCTTTTTAGCTGGAAAAATGAAAAGGAAAGCCTGGAAAATTCTTTGAATCATGAGCCGGTTTTATGGGAAAATCATTTAATATGGTTGGAAAATACCTTGAAAAATGATGACAGATTTCTATGGATTTTGGAAAAAGAGGGAAAACCTTGCGGTATGCTTCGTCTTGATAGAGAAAACCGGGGAGATTTAATTCAGGGAGAAATCAGTTATCTGATAGATAGAAAATATCGTGGACAGGGATTGGGAAAGCAGCTGTTGATTATGGCTCAGGAGCAGGCAAAAATATTAGGTATTACTGTTCTTTGCGGCGTGGTGCTTTTGCATAATAAGGCTAGTGCAGCAATCTTTGAAGCTCTTGGCTACAGAAAGAAAAGAAAGGAAAATGTCTATTATTTCAGAAAAGCAGTTTCCACTATTTTTTTTCGAACAGATATGAATTCAACCATTGCTACCGGCCATGTTATGCGATGCCTGGCTATTGCCGATGCGGGTAGAGAAATAGGAGTAAACAGTATTTTTATCACTGCTGACAAAGAAGGAAAACAGATAATCGAATCCAGGGGATATAAAAATATTATATTAAAAACACAGTGGCATAAGCCGGAGGAAGAAATTCAAAGGCTGGAAGAGGTGATTTTTCAGTATGGAATAGAAAAATTACTGATTGACAGCTATCAGGTGACTGAGAAATATCTGGATAAAATAAGAAAAGCAACTGAAATCTTTTATCTGGATGACTTAGACAAATTCGCTTATCCGGTACAAAATATCATTTGTTATGCACCCTATTATACCGGATTTTCCTATGGGAGAAAAACAGAAGAGGAAGGATATTATCTTGGACCAGCCTATCTTCCCTTAAAAAAAGAGTACAGGGGAAAAAAAAGAAAGAAAATTGCAGATTTTGCTGAGCATATTCTGCTACTTTCCGGAGGTAGTGATCCCTGCCATATGATAGAAAGAATACTTACGGTATTACAGAAGGAAGAGATAAGTATTACTGTAATTTGCGGCAGCTTATTTTCCGACTTTTTAGGTCTATGTAAAAAATATGAGGAAAGAGAAACAGAGGCTGAGATTCATTTTTATCAAAATGTAAATAATTTAGAGGAATATATGGCAAAGGCAGATCTGGCTGTATCGGCAGGAGGCATAACCTTGTATGAGCTGGCGGCCATGGGAGTTCCCACTATTACCTATTCCTTTGCGGATAATCAGCTTTATAATGTGAAGCAATTTCAAAAGGATGATTTGATGGAATATGCGGGAGACGGCAGAAAAGATAAGGTGGAAGAAATAATTGGAGAAATGCTTCAGTTTTATCGTCACCATAAAAAAGAAAGAGAAGAAAGAAGTCTTAAAATGCAGAAGCTGGTAGACGGAAAAGGAGCCGAAAGAATAGCTCGTCTGTTAACATAAAATAGGGGTGTAAATGTAAAGTCCATCAGTATTTTATAGTTACTATTTGGATTACAAAGATTTAGTATATGACACTATTTGAATGATTTGTACTAGTGCAATGAAGAATAAGTGCTGATTTAAAAAGAAAAGGACCCATTATGAAAGCAAAAGAAAGAATATATGTATGCCATACCTTTTATCATGTATATATCACGGTGTTAAAGGAATGTAATCAAAAGCCGGAACACAGGGGAAAGGCTACACTTGTACTAAGCAGCATGTCCAATGACTTTGGAGATTTGAAAGAAAGAGCCCAAAAATCAGGGTTATTTGAAGAAGTAATTGAATTTGATGAAAAGGAGGAAAGCTTTTTTCCGCAACTGGCTAAGCACAGAGTGGACAGAGGAAATATCCTTTTGAATATGTATCATAGAATTTTATATACAAAAAAACTGGGAAAGCTGCAGGAGCCTTATATTCCTGTGGATTTTAAAGAGTATGATGATATTTATGTTTATTGTGATTCTGATCCCATAGGCTATTATCTGTCTTATAAAAAAATATATTATCATGCTATTGAGGATGGTCTTAATTGCATTATGCACTACGATACTGCCCGCTATGATAATCGGGGACATTTTGACCTGAAGGCAAAGTTTTCGGAATGGAATTTAATTTTTATCCAAAACGGGTATGGAAAATATTGCCTTGATATGGAGGTTAATGATATTTCCTGCTTAAAGTATCCTTGTCCTAAATACATTGAGATGCCAAGAGAAGAATTAGTAAAGGGGATAAAAGAAGAGGATAAGCTGACCATTATTTCTATTTTTATGAAAGATACCAAATCCTTACTAGAACAAATAAATTCGGGTAATGAAAAGGAGAAAGTCCTGATTTTATCAGAACCTCTATGCGATTTGACAACCAGAGAACAAATCTTTAAAGATATTGTAAAAGAGTATGGTGAAAATGCTGCAGTTTATATTAAACCTCATCCAAGGGATCATTTGGATTATAAGAAATTATTTCCTGATCAGGTAGTGATAGAGGGAAAGTTTCCTATGGAGGTAATGAACTTCATTCCCGGCATTTGTTGGAATAAGGTGATTTCCGTAATAACGGTAACTGATGCCATTACCTGTGCCAAGGAAGTGGTCTTCCTCGGCAGAGATTTTTTGGATAAATATGAAGAACCCAGCGTTCATAGACAGAATGAATATATTTAATGCCTGTAACCTTAAGCTTCCTGTTATAAACTGTGATTAATCAAAATAGCACTGTAACGAAAACAGTTTTATTAGGATTATATCAAAAATGGTTTTCTATAAGAGAAAAATATAAAAGATAAAAATTGAACTAAGATTTAATTTATGATTGAAAAACAAAGTTAAATTTGAAATATATACTTGCAAAATCAAGCATAGTATCTTTTTAAAAGCTAAAAAACATATAATTATGAATGGAAATATGCAAAAATACTAAAAGTTAATTAGAGGTCCTTTGGGTATCTTGAAGAAAAAGTATCTGAGGGGGAGAAAATTGGATTAGTACCCAAATAAAGAGAGTGAAAAGTATCTGAGAGGAAGAAAAGTAGACTAAGACCCAAAGAGCAGGAAGAAAAAGTATCCGGAAGAGCAAAAATTGAGTCAGTACCCAAAGAAAGAAGCTAAAAAGTATCTGAGAGGGAGGAAAAATAAGACTGTACCCAAAACTAATAACTTTAAATGGTATAGATTATTTTAACAAAAGATTTGTCTATTATAATGTTTCTATGGTACAATAAAATGATTAACTTGGTATAAGTGATATAGAAACCATTATCTAATCAATTTATATTCTACTGGTGCAACGTTTTTAAATTAACGATACCATATCACATGCCTATTTTTCCGATGGCAAAGATTCAAGAATCCTCAGCGTAGCCCACTACGCCTACGTTTTTTGAACTTTACTCTCAGAAAAATATTCTATGTGAATGATATAGCTATTTAGAAAACGTTACACTGGAAAATGGTGGCAGGGAAGAAAGGCTATAATAAAAGATGCTTAAGATAGTAAAAAAAATGAATCTTTTGCTGGATAAAAAGCAAAAAAGAAAGATGATACTCATTATCTTTCTTATGTTAATAGGAGGCGTGCTGGAAAGCTTGAGTATATCTGTGGTTATTCCGGTAGTGAGTGTTTTAATCGATCCTAAAGCAGTGGAAAATAACCAATTGTTTTCGGCAATTTATAAAACTCTGGGACTGAGCAGTGTTACTCAATTTGCTATTCTAATGATGGTAGCCTTGATTTTGGCATTTATTCTGAAAAATTTATTTTTATTTTTTCAAAATGTAGTACAGCTGAAATTTGTATATACTAACCAATTTGCAACCTCCAGGCGGATGATGATTAATTTCATGAAACGTCCCTATGAGTATTATCTTAATGCGGATACGGCAGTGATTCAAAGAAGCATTACCTCAGATGTAAACAATATGTACGGATTGATTTTAAATGTTTTGCAGCTGACCAGTGAGGTTGTTGTTTTTCTTTGTCTGGTAGCCGTACTTTTAGTGGTAGATGCACAGATGATCATAGTAGTATCTATTCTATTGGTAGGTGTGCTTGCTTTAATTAAAATAGTACTTAAGCCTATCCTGGTTCGTGCGGGACAGGAAAATCAGGATTATTACAGCGGGCTCTTTAAATGGATTGAGCAGTCGGTTATGGGAATTAAGGAAATAAAGATTGCCAATAAGGAGCAGTATTTCATTAATGAATATGCTAAATGTGGTTATGGTTATGTTCATGCAGTACAAAAATACAATTTATTTAATGCCACGCCCCGATTACTGATTGAAACCGTTTGTATCAGCGGCCTTGTTATTTATATTTTGATTGTTATGCTGCAGGGAGCCCGGGTAACAGATATGCTTCCTCAGCTTACTACCTTTGGAATGGCAGCCATGCGGCTTATCCCCAGTGCTAACCGAATGAATAATCATTTAAATAATATTTCTTATTTTGAACCCTTTTTCATGGGAGTAAGTGATCATCTTCAGGAGGAAATTAACGACAGCACTATTAATTATGAACAAAAGGCTTATGAAAGTAAAAAGCTGATTGAAAAATTGGAGATTAAAAAAGCTATTCGTTTGGAAGATATTACTTATCGCTACCCCGGAGGCCATCAATTGATCTTTGAACATGCAGATATGGAGATTCCCATTGGAGCGGCAGTGGGGATTGTGGGAAGTTCAGGTTCCGGAAAAACTACTGTGGTGGATATTCTGCTGGGACTGCTGGAATTACAGTCGGGGAAAATATATGCAGATCAGACGGATATCAAAGACCATTACGAGCAGTGGCTGAAAAATATTGGATATATTCCCCAAACTATTTTTATGATTGATTCCACCATTCGAAAAAATGTAGCCTTTGGAATACCGGAGGAAGAAATTGATGATCAACGTGTTTGGGAAGTCTTAAAAGAGGCTCAGTTAGATGAATTTGTAAGAAGTCTGCCCGAAGGATTGGATACAGGAATAGGAGAGAGGGGAATTCGTTTATCCGGGGGACAAAGACAGAGAATTGGAATTGCAAGAGCCCTGTTTGAAGATCCTCAGATTTTGGTACTGGATGAGGCTACCTCTGCCCTGGACAATGATACGGAAGGAGCGATTATGGAATCCATAAATCGACTTCACGGAAAGAAAACACTGATTATTATTGCCCACAGATTACAGACTATTGAAAAATGTGATATTGTTTATCGGGTAGAAAACGGTAAGGTGACAAAAGAAAGATAAAGATGAAAAAATATCTTTCATCTTTTATTTGTACATGGAAGGAAAATAGACAATAATGAAGATAATAAAATTAATTCAACATCTGTGGAAAAAACATGAAGAAGCCATGAATTATCTGTTTTGGGGGGGAGTGGCCTTCCTGTTAAGTATTATTCTGTTCCATATTTTTGCAAATATGATGAACCTTTATGAACAGATTGCCAATACCTTATCCTGGATAATTTGTGTGATTTTTACCTACCTTACTAATCGCTTTTTTGTATTTAAAAGTAAAACCAGGGGATTAAAGAGAGTCACAAAGGAATTTACGGATTTTGTTACTGCCAGAATCATAACCCTGGTGATGGAAAATGCCATTTTATTTGTTATGATTGATTTATTAACCATTCACAATATGATTGCTAAGCTGGTGGGACAGTTTGTGGTAATTGTATCCAACTATATTTTAAGTAAGCTTTGGATTTTTAAGAAAGAAAAGAAGGATGAGAGCGAAAGAAAGACAGGCTAATTTTGAAATACTGCGAATATTATCCATGGTTATGGTAATCAGTCTTCACTATCTGATTAAAGGAAAGATTACCATTCCTTTATCACAAGATATAAGTCTGGTTAATTTGACAGCCTGGCTGCTGCAGTCCTTTTGTATTGTGGCGGTAAATGTATATGTGCTGATCAGCGGCTATTTTTTGCCGGAAGCAAAATGGGGCTTAAAAAAGCTTATTTATCTGGTGGCTCAGGTATGGTTTTATTCTGTGGGAGTAGCTTTACTTTGCCTGCTTTTGCATGTGGGAGAGGTAAGAAGCTGGGATTTGTATGACTGGCTGGCAGTGCTGTTTCCCTTCCAGATGGAGCATTACTGGTTTGCTACGGCCTATCTTGTGATGTATTTGTTCACTCCCGTAATTAAGGCTGCCTTAAAACATCTTAAGAAAAATGAGCTGGAAAGGCTGATTTTTCTTCTGCTTTTATTTTTTTCTGTGGGAAAATCTATTATTCCCATTAAAGTTCCTACGGATCAATATGGGTATGATTTTGGATGGTTTCTGTGTCTTTGCCTTATTGCAGGGTATATAAAAATCTACGGAATTGATTGGTTTAACAGGATACGAAAGGGACTTTTCCTATATTTTATTTTTTCGGCAGGAATTTTTGCCTACAGTGTATTTCTTGGTATTTTGTGCCAAAAAGGGCTACCTTTATCTTATGCTTTAGATATGAACTATTCCTACAATCATATTTTAGTATTAACAGCCTCTTTGGGAATATTTTACGGCTTTAAGTATATGAAGCCTAAAAAGATGGTCTGGACAAACCTTTTGTGTAAAGCAGCACCTTATACCTTTGGAGTATATCTTCTTCATGAAAATCTTGCAGTACGAAATCTTTGGCCCCTGTGGTTTGGCGTGGATAAGGTGAGAGGTACTATGCTTTTTCCGCTCCATATGGGAATAACGGTAATTCTGGTATTTGCAGCAGGAATTATCATAGACTATGGAAGAAGCTGTATTTTTAATAGAGCAGAAGCTTTATTTTGGAAAAACAGCGCAAGACACAATAAGAATGATGAATAAAAGCCGGCAGAAAAGAAAAATAAAAAAGACGGATAGAATGGAAGAAAAAAGAGGAATTTTTCATTATATAGGCCTTATGCTAAGAGAAAGGGATGTAAGTGAGTATGAAGAGGATAAGTGAAACCTATCAGAAACATAAGAAAATATTTGTATATTATCTCTTTCCTGCAGTTCTGTTATTATATCCTCTTGTAACTGTTAATCAGGGAATGGATGTTTCTGACAGTCTTTACAGTTTGACTAATTTTCGTTTTTTCCCGCAGATGGAAGGAATGTGGATCATTTCTACCTACCTTTCTAATGTAATTGGCTATCTATTTACCTGTCTGCCGATGGGAACTACAGTTCTTGGGATGAAGGTTTATACCGGATTAGTGGTAAGTGCAACAGCCCTTATTGCCTATGGAATGTTAAAACGATGGATGCCTGCCTGGGTTGCTTTTGTGGGAGAATTTATGGCCATAAGCTATTGTTGGATACCCACCACAATCCTTTACAATTATATGACTTATTTTTTTCTGACTTTAGGGGTCTTATTTTTATACAAAGGGTTAATTGAAGAAAATAATTCAGCACTGATTATGGCTGGTGTATATTTGGGAGCTAACTTATGGGTAAGAATACCTAACATCACGGAAACAGCCTTGATTATGGGCCTATGGTATTATCTTGCAGTAAAGAAAAAAGAGATAAAGGAAATCATGGGAAAAACAGGGTATTGTATTTCCGGTTACTTTTTGGGAGCAGCTCTTCCGTTTATGGCTATTCTTATCCGCTATGGCTTTTCCGGTTTGGGAGAAATGATACAGGAATTAGGAATGGTGGGGAGTCAGGATGAAACCTATTCCATGGCAGGGATGATTTTCAGTGTGTTCAAAGCTTATGGAAACAGTGCCAAATGGGCATTTATAATTCTTCTTGGGATTTTTATGGGAAGTGCCATGTTTTTCTGTCTGAAAGGAAAAGGAGAAAAACTGCAGAAAGTGATTTATTTGGCAGCAATTCTTGTTTTACTTCGATTTTTATGGGGAAGGGGAATGTTTACCTTCCGTTATTATGAAGATTACACCAGTATGTATGAATGGGGAATGGTGGCTTTGTATCTTACCTGGATTGGAGCAATAATTATCCTTCGCTCCACCAAAAGTTCTCCGGAAGAAAAGTTATGGGCAGTTTTATCCATGATTCTTTTGGCCATAACCCCCCTAGGCAGCAATAATTATACCTATCAAAATTTGAATAATTTGTTTTTTGTGGCTCCTATAGGATTCTATATTTATGTGAAGCTTCTGAGAAGAAGAGGAAAAACAAGATTTTTTGACCAGATCTCCTTTCCCTGGAAATCTATGGTACTGGTTCTTGGAGCAATGATTCTGATTCAGGGGATAGGATTTCACTGTAATTTTGTATTCCGGGATGGCATGAGGGGAGAAAAAAGAGAGTATACCTTTCAACATCCTGTATCTGCAGCAGGAATGAAGACCACCAAGGAAAATGGAGAGGAATTACAGCAGGTATTACAGCAGTTGGGGAATACTAAAGAAGAGAAAATCCTTTTGCTTGGAGATTGTCCCGGACTTAGCTTTTTGTCAGCAAAGGCACCGGCAATTCATACAGCATGGCCGGATTTGGAATCGGAAAGCTATGAAAAAATAAAAGAGCAGATAAGGTCTTTAGATAATCAGCCCATAGTAGTAATTCGCAAAAAAGAATATACCACAGAGCAGGGAATGAAGAAAAAGGAATTGATAGAAAGATTTGTGGAACAAGGGCAGTACCGGCTGATTTTTGAAGGGGAATTTTATCGTATTTTTGAAAAATAGTAACTATTCACAACCAAATATGATAGGCAAAAAGTATAAATATGGGTAACAGTAAGCCGTAAGGCTGAACCGTTAACAATATTGGTAACAGGAGTAAAAATGATTAGTTTTAACGTACCCCCTTTTACGGGAAAAGAAATAGAATATATGGGGCAGGCAATTGCAGCTCAAAAGATTTGCGGAGACGGAGCCTTCACTACAAAGTGCAGCAGATGGCTGGAGGAAAAAACAAAAACAAAAAAAGCCCTTCTTACCACTTCCTGTACCCATGCTACGGAACTGGCGGCTTTACTGACTAAAGTAAAGGAGGGAGATGAGGTAATTATGCCCTCTTTTACCTTTGTGTCTACAGCAGATGCTTTTGTGCTTCGGGGAGCAACTCCTGTTTTTGTGGATATCCGTCCTGATACCATGAATCTGGATGAAAATAAAATTGAGGCAGCCATTACAGAAAAAACCGTGGGAATTGTGCCTGTTCACTATGCAGGAGTTTCCTGTGAAATGGATAAGATAATGGAAATTGCTAAAAAACATAAGCTTTGGGTAATCGAAGATGCAGCCCAGGGGATTATGTCAACTTATAAGGGAAAACCTTTGGGAGCCATTGGAGATTTTGGCTGCTTTAGTTTTCACGAAACAAAAAATTACAGTATGGGAGAAGGGGGAGCCCTTCTCATTCAGGATGAATCTTATGTAGAAGAGGCGGAAATTATTCGGGAAAAGGGAACTAACCGAAGTAAGTTTCATCGGGGACAGGTGGATAAATATACCTGGATGAATTACGGCTCCAGCTATTTGCCCAGTGAGTTAAATGCTGCCTATTTATGGGCTCAGCTGGAAAAGGCAGATAGTATAAATGAGGCAAGATTGGCCTGCTGGAACAGATATTATAAAAACTTAGATAAGCTTAGGGAATCAGGAAAAATAGAGCTGCCTGTGGTTCCCCCTCATTGTGTTCATAATGCCCATATGTTCTATTTAAAAACAGCAGATATTGAGGAGAGAACTGAATTTATAGAGTATATGAAAGAAAAAGGAGTATTAACCGTATTTCATTATATTCCCCTTCATACTGCACCTGCGGGACAGCGCTTTGGAAGATTCCACGGAGAAGATGAATATACCACAAAAGAGAGTGAACGTTTGGTGCGTCTTCCCATGTATTACGGATTAACCTTGGAGCAGGTGGATGAGATTTGCACCTATGTAAAAGGATTTTATGGGCAATAAAAACTGTTGGTGAAGTTTAGAGAGGAAACAAAGGAGGAGCCATGGAACAGCAAAATGATAGAGAAATGAGCATAAACCGATTAATTGCTGCCGCTATGGTTTTGCTTTTTTTCCTCATGCTTTCTTTACGGTATGACTTTTACTATGAATTAAACGATGATATGGTAATTGGAGATATTTTATCCGGGAAATATACAGGAGTACCTGAGGCACGAACAAATCAATTACTCTATCCTTTGGGATGGCTATTATCCCTTTTTTATAAGATTTTACCGCAAGCCCCTGTGTATCCCTTTTTTTTATCTCTATGTCTGGGAATATCTCTATGGATGATTTGTTTTCGAAGCCTTTCCTTGTTTTATAAGAAAAAAACTAAAACAGGATGTATGGGTTTACTGTTGATTTTAAGTTTTACCTTAATGGCACCTCAAGTTGTGTTAACCCAATATACAGCCGTCAGTGGAATTTTAGTAGCATCTGCCTGCTTTTGGTTTTTAACCGCATCCACAGGAGGGCGATGGAAGCAATTCTGGAAAGAAAATGGATTACCCTTGTTTTGTTTTTTGCTGGCCTTTAATCTTCGTTCGGAGATGGCCCTTTTATGTATGCCCATGGCGGGGGTTTGCGGCTTGATTTCTTGGTATGAGGATGCCGCGAAAAGCGTAGAAGAACAAAGTGATATAGGAAAAAAAGGATTTTGGAAGATTGCAAGTGGAAGAGAATTTCTGTTTCGTTATTTCTTATTTTTTTGTGTAATTCTTCTGTCAATGGGAATATTTCTTATCATAGATACTATTGCTTACAGCAATAAGGACTGGAAAAGCTTTCGGGACTTTTTTGATGCCAGAACAAAGGTATATGATTACACCTGGTATCCCTCCTATGAAAAAGAAGAAGCATTTTATGGAGAAAAAGGAATCAGTAAAATACAGTATCAGCTTATTGATAATTATAATTTTGGCCTGGATTCCACTATTACAGCAGAAACGCTGGAAATAATAGCAGATTATAATGAAAAAGGACAAAATAGAGGAGGAGCATGGGAAAGGCTAAGCGGCAGTATAAAGGAAATGCTTACCCGCCCTTTTAAAACTAAAGATGCTCCCTACAATTATTATCTTCTTACAGCCTATCTTCTGGTAATAATATTGGCTGTAGTGCAAAAAAGAAAAAAAGAATACGGTATAAAGCTTTTTTTATTGATTGCAGCAAGAAGTATCAGCTGGTTTTATATGTGCTGGTCAGAAAGAATGGTGGAAAGAATAATTTTTCCACTATATGTAATAGAATTTCTGATTTTAATGGCAATATTGATAAAAGAATTGCCGGATCGTCCCTTATGGAATATAGAACGATATTATCGAAGGGGAGTAACAGGTATTCTTTTTACCTTATCTCTTCTTTTTGTTCCAAGAATTGATGAACATCTTATTAGTCAGGGTAATGTTCGTGAGCAGATAGTGGAAGTACAGGAAGAATTGGAAATATATACAAAGGCTCATCCTTTAGATTATTATTATTTGGATGTATATTCCATGGTAGATTTTACGGCAAAAATGTATGATAGAGATAACGAAAAAAGAAATTACGATTTTTTAGGAGGCTGGATTTGCAATAGCCCCCTTCAGAAAAAAGTAATGGAGTCTCTTATAAAGAAAGATAAATTACAGGAAGTAAAATTGTATTTTTCTGAAGAAGAGAAAAAACAATTAACTATTTCCCAAATACTCCTGCTTGACCATGTTTACCTTATTGCAAGAAAGAACAGAGATGTAGCTTTTTTTGAAGAATATTATCATCAATATGAAATTCCTGTAAAGTTAGAAAAAGTGGATCAGATTGACAACAGTCATAATCCCTTTATTGTTTATGGCCTGTCTATAGTAGAAGAGTGAAATAATGTAAGGGTCAAAATCTAATAGAATACCTAGTTTTTCTATAAGGCATTTGTCCTGTGCATCAAAAAAGATATATACCTTGAAAGGAGCCAACCATGCTGGATGCCTCTATAAGATTAAGGGGAAAGCAGGTGTATCTGCGTCCCATTACTACAGATGATGAAGATACTATGAAGATTATAAAATGGAGAAACTCTCCTGTCGTTAGACCTTATTTTATTTATCAGGAACCCTTTACTATGGAGGGACATAAGAAATGGCTGGAAGCGGTCATTATTCCGGAAAAGGGACATCAGTTTATTGTTTGTAAGAAAGAAAATGACACTCCCATCGGAAGTATTTTCCTTCGGGATATTGATCATAAAAACAGAAAAGCAGAGTATGGAATGTTTCTGGGTGAGGAAGCAGAAAAGGGAAAGGGAATCGGCTGTGAGATTGCCACCCTGCTTTCGGATTTTGCTTTTGAAAGCCTAAAGCTTCATAAGATTACCGCAAGAATTTTGGCGGACAATAAAGCCTCTTTGTATAGCAATTTTAAGGCAGGCTTTGTTCAGGAGGCTTATTTAAAGGATGAAGTTATTATCGACGATGAATATAAAGATGTAGTTTGGGTGGCTAGGTTTAACCCCAAAGAGTAATATAATAGAAAAATTCAGTAGGAATTCAGGATAGGCCCAAAAGATGCTGTATTTTTATAGTCCTGAACAGTTATAAAATAGGAGATAGAATGAAGAAGAAAATAAGCTTTGTGATTCCCTGTTATAATTCTGCCAAAACAATTGAAGGGGTGGTAGAAGAAATAAGGGAAACCATGGAGAACTTAGAACAATATATTTATGAAGTGGTCTTGGTCAACGACTGCTCTCCTGATGAAACCTTTCAGGTGATTCGAAAAATTTGTCAGTCTCAATCTCATATTTACGGTCTGGATTTGGCAAAGAATTTTGGACAGCACGGTGCACTGATGGCTGGCTTCCATCAGGTGTCCGGCGATATCATTGTGTGTCTTGATGACGATGGACAAACTCCTGCTTCAGAGGTGGGAAAATTACTGCAAAAAATTGAAGAGGGAGATGATGTGGTTTATGCTTCCTATGCTCATAAAAAACATTCCCTGTTTCGCAATTTCGGAACCTATATGAATGAGAAGATGGCAGAGTTTTTACTGGGAAAACCAAGGGAGCTTTTTGTTTCCAGCTATTTTGTCGCTAGAAGATTTGTAATAGAAGAAATAATGAAATATGAGAATGCCTATCCCTATGTTATTGGCCTGGTACTTCGCACCACAAAACGAATTTCCAATGTGGAGGTAGAGCACAGAGAACGTCAATTCGGACAATCGGGATATAATTTTAAAAAATTATTGGCTCTATGGTTTAATGGATTTACTGCTTTTAGTACAAAGCCCTTAAGAATTGCTACTATCAGCGGAAGCTTATTTGCACTGGTGGGCTTCGGCTACGGAATTTATACTGTGATTAAGAAATTTTTGATACCTCAGGTTCCCGTTGGCTTCAGCTCCCTAATGTCGGCTTTAATGTTTATTGGGGGGATGGTACTTTTGATGATGGGACTTATTGGAGAGTATATCGGAAGAATGTATATTTGCATGAATAATGCCCCTCAGTTTGTGGTGAGGGAAAAGGTGGCAAAGGAAAAAACAACAAGAAGTTAGATAATAAATTAAGATGGGAAAAAAAATAGATAAAATATTAAATGATAATCCTAAGATAAAAACCGGAAAGAATATTGTGGTGGGATTGATAGGAGTTGAGTGTCTATCTCTTGTGCTCCCCATCTTTTCAGAAACTGCAAGAGAAGGGGTAATTTACAGTAACAGTTTTCTTTCTTTTTTCTTTATGGTATTGGGAGTGCTGACTTATGTAAAGATTACGCAGAACTCCATAAAGGAAAATAAAATAGTAGCATATTTCCTTTCTTTTTTTTATGCGGTATGTCTAGTGACAGGAAGAGAGTTGGAATCTGTGGATAATTTTGATGTAACTAAGATAAGTTCCTATTTTTATATTCTTTTTATAGGGCTTTTTCTTGCACCTTTTATCCACTCTATATGGAATTTAATTGAACAAAAGCGAGAAGCAGAAAATATTAGGAAGAAAAAGTCTAATTTGGTTAGGAATACAATATTACTGTTGCTATTTTGGCTTCCGGTATTTCTGGCATTTTATCCGGGGGCTTTTGTATATGATGCATGGGACGAATATCAGCAGGTAGCAATGGGAGAATATACCACCCATCATCCTTTGTTGCATGTATTATTCTTAGGTAAAGTGGTATACTACAGTAAACTTTTTTGGAATAATGCAAATATAGGTATTGCAGCCTATACCATAGTACAAATGATAATTATGGCAATAATTCTTTCTTATTCCTTGGAGTTTGCCGGGAAAAAATGGAGCAAAATAGAAGGGATGGGAATTTTGTTTTATGGATTATTTCCTCTCTTTCCCATGTATGCAGTATGCTCATCTAAAGATACTTTATTTACAAGCTTTTTGTTACTTACAGTAGTAAAAATAATGAAGATATATGAAAAAGGCTGGGAAAAGGTTGAAAAGAAAGAGATAATTTGTTTTATTATATCATGTACATTAATGCTCCTATTTCGCAACAATGGTGTATATGCATATTTTGCATGGCTTATATTGGCTTTCTTTATCTGGTATGTAGCTAGTATAAGATTAAAGAAAAAAAAAGAGTGGAATCTTATCTTATTTTGCCTTCCGGTGATTATCTATTTTTTGCTTTCTTTTATATTGACGAATCAGCTTTCAGCTAAAAAAGGTGGATCACAGGAAATAATGACAGTCCCCATTCAGCAAATGGCAAGGGTATACAAATATGCACCGGAAACCTATACTGAAGAAGAAAAAGAGATTTTATATGAAATATTACCGGAGAATGAGCTGCATCTATATACACCAAGAATATCAGATCTTTTAAAGAGTAAGTTTAATAATCAGGCATTTAGACAGGACAAATTAAAGTATTTAAGCTTATGGTCTAAAATGGGAATAAGAAAACCTTTTATTTATCTAAATGCATGGTTACTTACCTCCTATGGCTATTGGTATCCTGATGCAGTAATCAACGTATACGGGGGAATGGGGAGAAATACTTATACTTACGAAGAAAGCTCTTACTTTGGTTTTGAGACCGAACCTCCGGGCAAAAGAGAGAGTAAATTTTTGTGGTTGGAAGAGCAATATAGAAAAATTTCTTTGGAGCTGTATCAACAGAAGGTTCCGGGAATTTCCATGCTGTTTTCACCGGGATTCTTATCTTGGTGTTATATTTTTTGTATGGGATTTCTCATAAGAGAGAAGGAATGGAAAAAATTAATTCCATTGCTATTAATACTATTGGTTTGGAGTACCGTATTGTTGGGACCTACTTATTTAGTAAGATATGTACTTATTTTATGGTTTGCTGTACCTGTATTGGTTAGTATGGTAATTACAAAAGAAAATTAGGGAGATAAGGATGAATCAAAAGATTAAATTAAGTCAGGCAATATTATATGTGATTATCAGTCTGTCTGTGATCCTATTTATCAGCATATGGCCTTTGGGAATAATTAAAAATAAAAATATCTCCAAAAGTGAGGAAATAGAACTTAGGGAAAGTGAACCTATTACGGTAGAAAAAAACGGAACCCAGATGTTTATTGCTGAGGGAAGCTATCTGGATTCCGTGGATCTGCTGGTAAAGAATGATATGAACGGTCAGATCATTACCTTCCGTCTTTATGATAGTGGTTATACACAGCTATGGGAGACCTTTCATGTAGTGGGAGAAAAGGAAAAGTTTCCCGGATTTATCCATATCCCGGTGGGACTGGAAACACAAAAGGACTGGGAATATTATTACACGGTAGAGGGATTAACAGCCCCTTTAATCCTATCCTACGAGGATACGGAAAGCTCTTCCTCCTACGCCAACGGAACCCATATTTACGGAGGGGAAAAACGGATGGGAGTAAATCCCATTATTCGTTATACCTATAAAGAGGCTCCTTCTTTGTGGATGATTCTTCTTGTGGGAGCTATGCTGGTTGTGTTATGTAAGGCAGCAGCAGTTTTTCTTACCCAATATTTTAAGAATCAGGGAAAGAAGTGGGAGAAGGAGATTACGGTACAACAGCTCCTTCAGTGGACCTTAAATCCTATAGTAATGATAAGTGCTGCTCTTTTATTATTCCTGGTATTTCCGGGGAGAAAATTCGGAGTAGGGATAGTAAATTATGGCTTCTACTATTTGGGAATATTGCTTGCAGCAGCAGTATTGTTACTGGGAATAAACCATAAAAGAGTAGGCCAAAAGGAACTCTTCTTAAAAAAGACTATAAAAGAGCATTGGATGCAGTGGGCCATGGCAGTATGCTTTGCCGGTGCTGTTTGGTCCTGCTATGAATATTTAAACGGATTATATAATATTCATCATTCCTATGCTGCCTGTAAATTTTTAACCTGGATTTCTTTAGCCTTATTGTTTACTTTCAAGAAGGAAAATCTACTAAAGCTATGGAATTTTCTTTATGTGGTACCTGCTGTTATTTATGGTTATTATTATGCTAAGCCATATGTAGGAGTTGCGGAACAGGAAGAATTATTTAGGCTTCAGGCAAGGCTAATTGTAGTATTGGGATTTTTAGCACTTCAACTTATCCTTTCTCTTGTACAGCGAATAAGAAAAAAAGCCAAGGTGGCACCAAGGCTGAATCTGCCCTTTGTAGCATTATATAGTTTATGGGCTATATTAATGCTGGTATTTCGTAATACAAGAAGCTGGGTTGTTGTGTTAATTATAGTTTCTCTGATATTCTATTACTGTATATGGAACTGGGAAAAAAGAGAATTGCTGTTAAAGGTATTTGGAAATGGACTTATTCTTAATTTCCTTTATACTGTAGGATATTGCCTGCTGCACAGACCATATTTGAGATTTCGACATAATCGTTATGGTATGGTATACCATACGGTAACGGTAACAGGATATTATCTTGCCTTGATTTTGTGTGCCATAACAGTTCGACTTTTTTTACAATACAGAAAAACAAAACGTTGGATAGACTGTTGGAAAGAATTAAGTTTGCTGGGAATGGGAAATGTATATTTATTTTTGACCCTTTCCAGAACCGGATATCTTGCTGCCTTTATAATGGAAATATTTATGGCCTGTTTTATGGCTGTGGTTTTTGAAAAGAAAAGAATATTAGTGATTCTTCGTAATATAGGTATGATGATAGCTGTAAGCATAGTTTTCTTCCCTATTGTTTTTACCTTCCAAAGAATTGTCCCTGCCATCAGCGATGATCCCATTTATTCAGAAATAGAAGTTTGGGATTATGTGGTGGAAAAGGGAGACCCTATGGATTCAGAGCTTTATATTGATATTACTGTTTTTTGTAAGGTGGCAGGAAATAAGCTTTTTGGTCTTGATATGGGAAACATTTCCCTTTCTTATCATGAACTGAAGGAAAAATGGGAGAATTCAGTAAAGCCGGTATATATTAAGAGTGATAACTATCAGCTGGCCAGTGAAGCAGAGCAATATGAAGAGGAGGATATCTCCAACGGAAGGTTTGATATCTTCACAGAATATATCGGTCACTGGAACTTAACGGGCCATGAACTTATGGGAGTTCCTTTAGCGGACGGAACCATGGCAGTTCATGCCCATAATACCTTTTTACAGGCGATTCATGATCATGGATTGGTAACCGGTATAGTCTTCATTATCCTGGGGATAGTTTCCTTTGTCTTGGCATTTTTACGATTTATGGCCGGTTTGAAAAATAAAAACAAGGGACAGGATTTACTGCTAACCCTTGCAGTATTACCTACCTTTGCCCTTGCAGGAATGGTAGAGTGGGTATTTCATCTGTGTAATCCCTTTGGGATTAGCTTAATTGCGGTAATCACACCTTTGTTATTTAAAAAGGAGTAAGGAATGGAAAAAAATCAAATAAATTATCAGCTGATTTTTCGAAGAATCAGCCTAGTAATTTATGATATAGCCAGTGTTTTGGCAGCCAGCTTTTTGGCTATTGTCATGCGCTATGAATTTGAATATGAGCTGATTCCGGATTATTTTTTGGAAACAATTCTTCGATTTTTACCCTTTAATATTCTCTTTACTATTTTTATATTTTATGGCTTTCGCTTATACCACAGCCTGTGGGCCTTTGCGGGAGAAAATGAGCTGCAGAATATTATTGTGGGTTGCTTTTTATCCTCTGCAGTAAACGGTGTAGGATTATTTTTTGTAAAAGTATATAACAGAGCAGTACCTAACAGCTATTATTTTATGTATTGCTTTCTTCTGATTACCTTTACCTTTATCAGCCGCTTTTCCTATCGGTTTTTACGAAGTACAAAACATAAAAATCAGAATAAGAAAAATGATATTCGTGTTATGATTATTGGTGCAGGAGATGCAGGAAATTCCCTGATTAAGGAAATCGTAAACAGTAATTACTCCACCATGACCATTGGCTGTATCATTGATGATGATCCTAAGAAATGGGGAAGCTTTATTCAGGGAATAAAGGTGGCAGGAGGAAGAGAAAAAATTCTGGAATGTGTGGACGTTTATGGGATTGATGAAATTTTCATTGCCATACCTTCAGCCACCAGAAAAGTTATAAAAGAATTTTTAGAGATTTGCAAGGATACGGAATGTAAGCTTCGCTCCCTTCCGGGAATGTACCAGCTGGTGAACGGAGAGGTTAACGTAAGTCAGCTTCGCGATGTGGAGGTGGAAGACCTGCTGGGAAGAGAGCCCATTCGTGTAGATTTGGATTCTATTCTTGGTTATGTAAGTAATAAGGTGGTTTTGGTAACCGGAGGAGGGGGATCCATCGGAAGTGAGCTTTGCAGACAGATTGCCCAGCATAAGCCCAAAAAACTGATTCTCCTTGATATTTATGAAAATAATGCCTATGAAGTACAACAGGAGCTGTTACATAAATATCCGCAGCTTGATCTGTTGGTGCTTATAGCTTCCGTAAGAAATACTAATCGCATGAATACTATTTTTGAAACCTACCGTCCGGACATTGTGTATCATGCTGCGGCTCATAAGCATGTACCATTAATGGAAACCAGTCCCAATGAGGCAGTAAAGAATAATGTGTTTGGTACCTGGAAGACAGCCCAGGCAGCAGCTTACTACGGAACAAAGAAGTTTGTGATGATCAGTACAGATAAGGCGGTAAATCCTACCAATATTATGGGAGCCAGCAAACGAATTTGTGAAATGATTATACAGACCTTTAATCGTCATTATGATACAGAATTTGTTGCGGTACGTTTTGGTAATGTGTTGGGAAGTAATGGAAGTGTAATTCCCCTATTTAAAAAGCAGATATCCCAAGGGGGACCGGTAACGGTAACCCATCCCGATATTATCCGTTATTTTATGACTATCCCGGAAGCAGTATCCTTGGTGTTGCAGGCAGGAGCCTATGCCAAAGGGGGAGAAATCTTTGTACTGGACATGGGAGAACCTGTGAAGATATTGGATTTGGCGAAGAATTTAATTCGTTTGTCCGGTTATAAAGTAGGAGAGGATATTGAAATCGAATTTACGGGACTAAGGCCGGGAGAAAAGCTGTATGAAGAATTACTGATGGAGGAAGAAGGCTTACAGGATACAGCCAACAGTATGATTCATATCGGAAAGCCCATAGAGCTGGATGAAATGACCTTCTTTAAGCAGCTAAAGGACCTAAAGGAAGAGTCAAAAAATGAAAGTGCAGATATCCGCTATCGCATTAAAGAAATTGTACCAACCTATCAGATTAAGGATTAAAAGGTTGAAAAACTAAGAAGTGCAAGTAACAGCTTATCCATAGCCAATTACCTGTAGGTTATAAGAGAAAGAATAAAAGAGGTAAAAAATGGAAAAGAAAAGAATTTATCTTTCTTCGCCCACCATGCACGGTGAGGAACAGGAATTTGTAAAGGAAGCCTTTGATACCAATTGGGTGGCCCCTCTTGGACCTAACGTAAATGAACTGGAAAAAGACATTGCTGCCTATGCCGGAATAAAGGCGGCAGCAGCCTTAAGCGCGGGAACTGCAGCCATTCATTTGGCACTAAAGCTTTTGGACATTAAAGAAGGAGACATAGTCTTTGTTTCCGATCTTACTTTTTCTGCTACAGTGAATCCCATTTGCTATGAAAAAGCAACCCCTGTGTTTATTGATTCAGAGCCAGATACCTGGAATATGGATACTAAGGCATTAGAGAAGGCTTTTGAAAGGTATCCCAATCCCAAAGCAGTTATTTGTGTTCATTTGTATGGGACTCCGGCAAAACTGGAAGAAATTATGGAAATCTGTAATAAGCATCAGGTGCCTTTGATTGAAGATGCGGCAGAATCCTTAAGTGCCACTTATCATGGAAAACAAACAGGAACCTTTGGGAAATTTGGTATTTATTCCTTTAACGGAAATAAAATTATTACCAGCAGTGGTGGAGGAATGCTTGTTTCTGATGATGAAGAGGCTATAGCAAAAGCCCGGTTTTTATCTACTCAGGCCAGAGATGCAGCAAGACATTATCAGCATTCCGTAATTGGCTATAATTACCGTATGTCCAACGTTGTAGCAGGAATCGGAAGAGGGCAGCTGCTTCATTTAGAAGAACATAAGGCCATAAAGAAGAAGATATATAAAGAGTATCAGGAAGCCTTTGGGAGAATAAAAGAAATTACCATGAATCCCATGAATCCAAAGGGAGATTCTAACTGCTGGCTTTCCTGTATGATTTTGGAAGAAGGCTGTAAGGTAACCCCAAATCAGATTATGGATGCTCTTGAGGCAGAAAATATTGAATCCAGACCTATTTGGAAGCCTATGCATCTGCAGCCTGTATTTGAAAAATATGACTGTATTTTAGCAGAGGGAAGTATAAGAGAGCTGAAACAACAGGGGAAAAATGCAGTAACTGTGGGAGAAGATATTTTTAACCGTGGTCTTTGCCTTCCCAGCGATATTAAAAATACTAGAAAGACATGGAAAAAATTATTGGTATCGTATCCTCTTTTTTTGGAAAGTAAAATAAAAAAGAGATTTATAATCCATTGCTAGTGCAACGGTTTTAAATTAACTACACCATATCACATGCCTATTTTCCTGATAGCAAAGATTCAAAAAGCCTCAGCGTAGCCCGCTACGCCTACATTTTTTGAACTTCACTCTCAGAAAAATATTCTATGTGAATGGT
>JAFXGR010000031.1 GCA_017520155.1 Lachnospiraceae bacterium | reverse complement strand
TGTATGATAGAAGAAGTGAAAGAGCGTTTGGAGCTTTCTTTGGAACGAATTGCTGAAATAGAAAAAGAAACACTGCCGGAGCCTTCTTTGCAGGATTATGCAGAAACGGTAGCTCGTTTTATTTTAATGGTAGAAGAACACAGACAGTGGATACAAAAGGGGAAGATGAAGCAGGCTTCCTTAGAAGAACTACAAAGAAGGAATACTATGCTTTATCAGGATGTGCTTCCTTCTTACTATGAAGAAAGCTATGCCAATCCGAAAACAGCGGTACGAAAGCTGGGGGAAAGAGGGCAAATTTTATCTGCTCTTTATGCAGAAATCAGAAGTATTATTTCAGATACTTTGGAGTCAGAGCCTAAAATGATGGTTATTCGCCTGGAGCTGTTTTTGGAGATTTATGGCTTGCTTCAGGAGGGGGCAAAGGTGGAGGCGTTAAAAGAGGCCTATTATTGGTTTGCCTATGATTATGCTCAGGAGATATTAGAAAAAGGAGTCAGAGCCCAATATGGCATGGAAGAATCCCTTGGAGAAAAAATAATAAAGCAGGAGGCGGGAGAAGATCTTCGCTATCTGTATTATTATCAGGAATATATTGGAGAGGAACAACTTCGGCTGGCAAAATTTATGCATCAGCTTCCAAAAGAAAAAATTAAGCTCATGGCAGATACTTATACAGAGGGATTCCGAAAAGGCTTTGAAGTAACGGGAAAAGATTTATCCATTAAAAAAAGTGTGAATATTTACTTCAATATTGGAATGGAGCCAATGATTCGGGAAGCCATTAAAAATTTTGAGGCCTTGGGCTTAAAGGCCTGTATTTTCCCGGCAAGCAGTAGCTTTGTGGCAGGTCGAAGTCTGCAGAAGCCGGGCTATTACGGAGCCAATGCCAATAAACAGTTTGAATACGATCATGAAAATGATAAAGCATTGTATATAAACGGAAAATATATTAACCGTAAACTGGAAGCTTATGAAGCAGCTTTGGAAGCCTATAAGCAGGAAACTTCTTATATGGCAGGTCCCGCAGTCGTGGAGGAATTTGGAGAGGAACCCTTTATTCCCACACCTAAGGAAGAAAATCTGCAGCTTACGGAAAAACAAAGAACTTTGCTGGTAGAATATGGTTCTAAATCCAGAAAACTGTTAAATCAATATGTAAAAGGAGAGGAAAGAAGCTTTACCATCATTGCCTTTCCTACACCTGCCATTGGAGATAAATTTGAAGAAATTTTTGAAGATACCATTAGCTTAAATACCTTGGACAGTAAGGTTTATGAAACTTGTCAGTAAATTATTATTGATGCCTTAGACTTGGCTGACTATGTAAGAATAAAAGGAAAAGGAGCTAATGAAACGGATATACAGGTGGCACTTTGGCCCCTGGAAAATCCGGATGTCCAAACCAATTTTGAAAATTGTGTGGCAGATGTAAATATTCCGGTGGGAGAAGTCTTCACCTCTCCCCGTCTTAAGGGAACTAAGGGGCTTCTTCATGTGCCTAAGGTATTTTTAAAAGGGCTGGAGTATCACGATTTAAAATTAACCTTTCAGGATGGGATGATTACGGAATATAGCTGTAAAAATTTTGAAAATGAGGAAGAAAATAAAAAGCTGATCAGAGAAAAATTGTTGGGAAACAGGGAAACACTGCCCTTGGGAGAATTTGCCATAGGAACCAATACCACAGCTTATCAAGTAGCAAGAAAATATAAAATAGAAGCACTTTTACCTATTTTAATTGCAGAAAAAACAGGGCCTCATTTTGCCATAGGAGATACCTGCTATTGTATGGAGGAAGAAGTGGTATCCTATAATCCCAACGGAAAACAGATTATGGCCAAAGAAAATGAGTGCTCCAAATTAAGACATAGCAACCCTCAGGAGGCCTATTTCCAGTGTCATACGGACATTACCATTCCTTATGATGAACTGGCCCAGGTAACGGCAGTGGGAAAAGAGAGGGAAGAAACCATAATCCGTGAGGGAAGATTTGTATTGAAAGGTTTGGAAGAATTAAATAAGCCCTTTGACTAATGAAACTTTATTTAGTAATATGAATAAGGATATTGCTATTGAATTTGTACAAGGGAAAGCAGGCAAAGATATAATTTGCCCTTTCCTAGTGCAAGTTTTTAACATTAATGGATAAATAAAAAGGAGAGAAGATTATGGCACAGGTTGGAATTGTAATGGGAAGCGATTCAGATATGCCCGTTATGGCGAAAGCAGCAGATATTTTAGAGGAGTTGGGAATTTCTTATGAAATGAAGATTATTTCCGCTCACAGAGAACCCGATGTTTTCTTTGAATATGCCTCATCAGCAGAGGAAAAGGGATTTAAGGTAATTATTGCAGGGGCAGGAATGGCAGCTCATTTACCGGGAATGTGTGCCGCAATTTTTCCTATGCCGGTAATTGGAATTCCCATGCATACAACCTCTCTGGGAGGAAGAGACTCTTTATACTCTATTGTTCAGATGCCCTCCGGTATTCCGGTGGCCACAGTAGCAATTAACGGCGGTGCCAATGCCGGTTTATTGGCAGCTAAGATTCTGGCAACTTCAGATCCGAAATTATTAAGCCGTTTGAAGGACTATTCCAAGTCCATGAAAGAAAGTGTTCAGAAAAAAGATGAACGATTACAGGAAGTTGGTTACAAAAATTACTAAGAAGTTATTACAAGAAATAATGGTATAATAAAAGCAGAAACAATAGGCAGATAATCATAGGAAACCCGAGAAAAGAAGCTAAAGGAGAAGAAAAATGGATTACAAGAAAGCAGGCGTTGACATTGAGGCCGGATATCAGTCCGTAGAATTAATGAAAGAACATGTAAAGAAAACCATGCGTCCCGAGGTATTAGGTGGTCTTGGAGGATTTTCAGGAGCTTTTTCCATAGAGAAATTTAAAGATATGGAAAAGCCTACTCTTGTATCAGGAACGGATGGAGTAGGAACAAAATTAAAACTGGCGTTTTTAATGGATAAGCATGATACCATCGGAATTGACTGTGTGGCAATGTGTGTAAATGATATTGCCTGTGCAGGGGGAGAACCCTTATTTTTTCTTGACTATATCGCTTGTGGAAAAAATTATCCTGAAAAGATTGCCACCATTGTTAAAGGTGTTGCAGAGGGATGTCTTCAGTCCGGAGCAGCTTTAATTGGCGGAGAAACAGCAGAAATGCCCGGTTTTTATCCGGAAGATGAGTATGATTTAGCTGGTTTTGCCGTTGGTGTGGTAGATGAAAAGGATTTGATCACAGGAAAAGATCTGAAGGCAGGAGATGTTCTTGTTGCCATGGCTTCCTCCGGCGTTCACAGTAACGGATTTTCCCTGGTTCGTAAAGTATTTGAAATGACAAAGGAAAGCTTATTTACCTATTACGATGAACTGGGAACAACCTTAGGTGAAGCGCTTTTGGCACCTACCAAAATTTATGTAAAAGCATTACGTAATATAAAAGAAGCAGGAATTATAGTGAAGGCCTGCAGCCACATTACGGGAGGCGGCTTTTATGAAAATATTCCCAGAATGCTTCCTGAGGGAATACGTGCAGTAGTAAAAAAAGACAGCTATAAAGTGCCTGCTATTTTTAATTTATTACAGGAAAAAGGGCAGATTACAGAAGAAATGATGTACAATACTTATAATATGGGACTGGGAATGATTGTAGCCCTGGATCCAAAGGATGTAGATGCTGCCATGGAAGCAATGAGAAAAGCAGGAGAAACCTGTTATGTTGTAGGCCATGTGGAAGAAGGGGAAAAAGGAGTTACCTTATGCTAGAAATTGTAGTATGTGTATCCGGAGGAGGAACAAATCTGCAAGCTATTTTAGACGGTATTCATAAGGGAACCATAGCCAATACGAAAATTAAGGCGGTAATCAGCAATAATAAAAATGCCTATGCTTTACAAAGAGCCAGAGAAAACGCAATAGAAGAGATTTGTATTTCTCCCAGAGACTTTGAAAATCGTGAGTCCTTTAACAAAAGTTTTTGTGAGACCATGAGACAGCTGAAGCCGGATTTAATTGTACTGGCCGGCTTTCTTGTGAATATTCCTAAGGAAATGGTAGAAGATTTCAGAGGAAGAATTATTAACATTCATCCCTCGTTGATTCCCTCCTTCTGCGGTGTGGGATATTATGGACTTAAGGTTCATGAGGCAGCTCTTGCCAGAGGAGTAAAGGTAAGTGGAGCAACGGTTCACTTTGTAGATGAAGGAACAGATACAGGACCTATTTTACTGCAAAAGGCAGTGGAAGTAGGAGAGGCAGTAACCCCAGAGGCGTTACAAAGAAAGATTATGGAAGAAGCTGAATGGGTGATTCTACCCCAGGCCATTGATGAAATTGCAAAAGGTAAGATTTTAATAGGTGATAACCGGGAGGAATAGCATGAAAATATTGATTGTAGGCAGCGGCGGAAGAGAACATGCCATTGCAGCAAGTGTGGCAAAAAGTAAAAAGGCAGAAAAGATTTATTGTGCTCCCGGAAATGGCGGTATTGCAGCTCTGGCAGAATGTGTGCCCATTGGAGCAATGGAATTTGATAAGCTGGTATCCTTTGCTAAGGAAAAATCCACTGATCTTGTCATTGTGGGAATGGATGATCCTTTAGTAGGAGGTCTGGTAGATGAAATGGAGGCAGCAGGAATTCCCACCTTTGGTCCCAGAAAAAATGCAGCTATTTTGGAAGGAAGCAAGGCTTTTTCCAAAGATCTTATGAAAAAATATCATATACCCACAGCCGCCTATGAGAATTTTGACGATCCAAAAGAAGCCATAGAGTACCTGAAAAAGGGAAGCTTTCCCGTTGTCTTAAAGGCCGATGGATTAGCTCTGGGAAAGGGAGTATTAATTTGCAATACCTTAGAAGAGGCTTTGGAAGGTGTGAAAAGTATCATGCTGGATAAGCATTTTGGTTCTGCAGGAAATAAAATGGTGGTAGAAGAGTTTATGACCGGCAGAGAGGTTTCAGTATTGACCTTTGTGGATGGAAAAACCATTAAGCCCATGACCTCAGCGCAGGATCATAAGCGTGCTCAGGATGGAGATAGGGGATTGAATACCGGAGGAATGGGAACCTTTTCTCCCAGTCCTTTTTATACCAAGGAAGTAGATGAATTTTGTAAAAAACATATTTATCAGGCAACAGTAGATGCTATGGCAAAGGAAGGACGGGAATTTAAAGGGATTATTTTCTTTGGTCTGATGCTTACACCAAATGGTCCAAAAGTGCTGGAATATAATGCACGTTTCGGAGATCCTGAAGCACAGGTAGTACTTCCCAGAATGAAAAATGATATTATTGAAGTAATGGAAGCTTGTATAGAGGGCAGACTGGAAGAAGTAGATCTTCAGTTTGAAGACAATGCAGCAGTCTGTGTTGTGCTTGCTTCTCAGGGATATCCTCTGGCTTATGAAAAAGGAAAAGTGATTCAGGGCTTGGAGAACTTTGAAGGAAAAGAAGGATATTATTGCTTCCATGCAGGAACAAAGCTGGAGGAGGGCAAGCTTCTTACCAACGGCGGTCGTGTTCTTGGAGTAACAGCAAAAGGAAAAGACTTAAAAGAAGCCCGCAGCAATGCATATGAAGCCACCGGCTGGGTAGATTTTGAGAATAAATATATGAGAAATGATATCGGCAAGGCAATTGACGAAGCCGAATAAAGAAAGGAACTAAGAAAAGGAATGAGAAGTAAGTTGAGAATAAAGTCCTTGACCTTTATCTTGTGTATGGTATTGGGCTGTCTTTTGTGGATTCATACGGGAGTAGAAAGTTATGCCAATGCCACTGCAGATGTGGTGGCAGGAGAGGGAAGGATTCGAGAATCAGCAGATAAAACCAGTAAAACAGTGGCCTCAGTTAAAAAAGGAGATAAACTGGATGTCTTGTCCCAAACCACAGATAAAGATGGATATACCTGGTATAAGGTAAGAGTTGATGCTCAGGACAACGGATATATTCGTGCAGATCTTGTTACGGTAAGCGGAGGAACTGTTCCCACAGAACAGGCTTCGTCCCAAAGCAGTTCTTCAGACAGCAGCTCATCAGCACAAAGCAGCCAGAGTACTGCCAACGAGACAGTAGTGGCAGTTACGGTTTCTTCCACGGATGTTGTCAGTGTAAAAACAAACACTCAGGCAAAAATCCGAAAAGGTGCGGGAACTACCTTTGATTCCGCCGGAGGTGTAGCCCCGGGAATTACCATGAGTGTTTCCGGAATTGCCACAGGAAGCGACGGAAAAAACTGGTATCAGGTGAGCTATACCGACAATAATAATACCCTTAACGGCTTTATTCGTGAGGATTTGGTAGAAATAGTGGAACGAATGGAAGCGCCGGTGGAAGAGATAGTGGAGGAAATCCCCCCTGTTGAGGAAGCTCCTCAGCCTGCACTGGAAAGTCAGGATTATTATGTAAAATATATTGATAACGGAAGTGGAGAGATGGATTGGTACCTTTTTAATAATATTAAGGGAACAAGTATGAATCTCACACAGATGCTCAGTGTTATTGAACAGATCGAAAATAAAGAGATGAAGGAAGCTGATCAGATCAGCAATATGAAGATGATTATTATTGCCTTGGCTGTTATCTTGGTAATTTTAATTGTTGTGGTGACAATTTTAATCTTTAAGCTTCGTGATTCCTATGAATA
>JAFXGR010000030.1 GCA_017520155.1 Lachnospiraceae bacterium | reverse complement strand
TACCATTCACATAGAATATTTTTCTGAGAGTGAAGTTCAAAAAACGTAGGCGTAGTGGGCTACGCTGAGGATTTTTGAATCTTTGCTATCAGGAAAATAGGCATGTGATATGGTATAGTTAATTTAAAACCGTTGCACTAGCTTCGCTGAACACATCCAAAAAAGAGGGAAAATGAGCAAGCTCATTTTCCCTCTTTATCTTTTTCTCTTTAACAAGAATATTCTATTTTTCTTAATCTACCATTCTCTTCAAACGGTTGTAACGATTCTTAGCATCCTTAAGAGTCAGATCAAACATCTTCTGTGCTTCTTCTTCACCCTTAATCTTAGGTAGCTGGGAGAATCTCGTTTCTGTCATAAGGAAATCCTGGAATAATTCAAATTTAGGCTCTTTACTGTCAATGGTAAGAGGCTGTTCTTTTCTTGGATCGAAACGATACAAGGTAAGGTATCCGCACTCTACCGCCTTTAACTGGCTCTTCTGATGATTGCAAAGTCCACCTTTAATTCCATGTTCTACACAAGGAGAGTAAGCAATGATTAAGGAAGGTCCATCGTAACTCTCTGCTTCCTTAAAGGCCTTTAAGGTCTGTAATTTGTTAGCTCCCATGGATACCTGAGCTACATATACATGGCCGTATGCCATAGCAATCTGTCCAAGATCCTTCTTAGCTTCATTCTTACCGCCTGCGGCAAACTTAGCGATAGATGCTGCCTGAGAAGCCTTGGAAGACTGTCCTCCGGTATTGGAGTACACTTCAGTATCCAGTACCAGAATATTTACATTCAGGTTGTTTGCAAGAACATGATCCAATCCGCCGTAACCGATATCATAAGCCCATCCGTCTCCACCGATAATCCAGATAGATTTACCTACTAAATCACGTTTGTACTCTAATAATTCTTTTACTGCTTCACAGCTGCTATTTTCTACACCCTCTACAATAACAGGTGCAAGTTTTCTTTGTTCTTCTCTGTCATTATTAATTGCCAAATAACTTTCGAAGGCTTCCTTCAATGCAGGTTCTACTTTATCCTTATTTTCTTCCATAATGGTAAGAATTCTTGCTTCCTTAAAGTTCTGAGCAAGAGCCATACCGTATCCAAACTCTGCATTATCTTCAAAGAGAGAGTTAGCCCAAGCTACACCGCTTCCATTCTTATCCGTAACAAAAGGACTGGATGGTGTACTGGAAGAATAAATCATGGAACATCCTGTTGCATTAGCAACCATCATATCCTTACCAAACAACTGAGTTACCAGTTTGTAATAAGGAGTTTCTCCACATCCGGGACAAGCTCCGGATACTTCAAAGTAAGGCATTGCAAACTGAGATCCCTTAATACTATCGATATCAAAGTACTCTGTCTTATAAGGTACTTCTTTGTACAGGTAATCTGCCAAAGGAGCTTCAAAGAGCTGTTCCTTAACATCCACCATCTCAAGAGCCTTCTGTCCTTTCTTACCGGGACATTCTACAGCACAAAGACTACAGCCTACGCAGTTATCAGGAGAAACCTGAACACGATATTTCAAGCCTGCCACCTTAGGTCCTAAAGCATTGATGGTTTCGAATTCCATAGGAGCATTTTTGATATCTTCGTCACTTACCAGGAAGGTACGAACTGTTCCGTGAGGACATACTAAGGAACAGAAACCACACTGAATACAGTTTTCCGGATTCCACTTAGGAACCTGAGTTGCAATAGTTCTCTTTTCTAAATAAGAAACATTATTACGTAAAGATCCATCTAAAAGATCATACTTTGTAAAGGCGCTTACAGGCATTTCATTACCCTTTAGTAAGTTAATCGGAGTAACATGATTGTCAAAATATTCATCTCCTGTTGTAGGAATCTTAAGGGTTGTATCATCACTTGCCCATTCCGGTTTAACTGTGATTTCCACCAAACCTTCTTTTCCGGAATCAATTGCCTTGTAGTTTAACTGAACAATTTCATCTCCCTTTTTGCTGTAAGACTTCTTAGCAGCAGCCTTCATATATTCTACTGCTTCCTCATAAGCCATAATCTGAGGATTTAAGGCAAAGAAAGCTGACTGTAAAATGGTGTTTGTTCTACGTCCCATTCCAATATTCTGTGCAATTTCCGTTGCATCAATAATATAGAATTTTGCTTTTTTATTTGCCAGGGCAGCTAAAAATTCCTTAGGAAGTTTTTCTTCCAGCTGATCTGCCTTATAGGTTGTATTTAACAGGAAGGTCCCTCCTGTTTTCAGGCTGGATACCATATCATACTTTTCAACATAAGAATCCAATGAACAGGAAATAAAGTCAGCATGATTAATATAGTAAGTAGAACGAATAGGGGATTTTCCAAAACGTAAATGAGAACGTGTTACCCCACCGGCCTTCTTGGAATCGTAAGCAAAATATGCCTGTACATACTGAGGTGTATTATCTCCAATAATCTTAATGGAGTTCTTATTGGCACTAACTGTACCGTCACTTCCCAGTCCGTAGAATAGGCAGGAAGTATAGTCAGCATCTACGGTAAAGTCTTTTTCTGCCTCTAAAGAAAGGAAAGTAAGGTCATCAACAATACCTAATGTAAATTCTTCCTTAGGTTCATCCTTTGCTAATTCATCGTATACAGCCTTAATGTCTGCAGGAGTTGTGTCCTTAGAACCAAGTCCGTAACGACCACTGATAATGGTAAGATCCTTTTTATGTTTTAACGCGTGAAGAACATCTAAGTATAAAGGTTCTGCTCCGCCTAATTCTTTTGTTCTGTTTAATACCGCAATTTTCTTCACACTTTCAGGAAGAACTGCTGTTAAATATTCTACAGAGAAAGGACGATATAAATGAACTTTAATTAAACCAACCTTTTCTCCTCTTGCATTTAATGTATCGATGGTTTCCTTAACTGTTTCTGTTACAGAACCCATAGCAATAATAATACGATCTGCATCAGCTGCACCATAATAGGTAAAAGGTGCGTAATGACGACCGGTTACTTTAGAGATTTCTTCCATATATTTTGCAACAATCTGAGGAACCTTTGCATAATGCTGATTCTGTGCTTCACGTCCCTGGAAGAAAATATCATCATTTTCTGCACCACCACGGGTTACCGGATTGGAATGAGGATTCAGGGCATTTGCTTTAAAACGCTCCAAAGCTTCTTTATCTAATAATCCTCTCAGCACTTCATAATCCATTACTTCTACTTTCTGAATTTCGTGAGAAGTACGGAACCCATCAAAGAAATGCATAAAAGGTACAGATCCTTCAATTGCTGCAAGATGAGCAATTCCTGCAAGATCCATTGCTTCCTGTACAGAATGGCTGGAAATCATGGGAATACCGGTCTGACGGCAGGCAAAAATATCTTCATGATCACCAAAAATATTCAGTGCACGGCTGGCAATTGCACGGGCAGCTACATGGATAACACCGGGAAGACATTCTCCTACCATTTTATAAATATTAGGAATCATAAGTAATAATCCCTGAGAAGCAGTAAAGGTGGTAGATAAAGCTCCTCCCTGAAGCGCACCGTGAACAGCACCTGCTGCTCCTGCTTCAGACTGCATTTCCACAACTTTTACTTTACTGTCAAAAATATTTTTTCTTCCTCCTGCACTCCAGGCATCCACTACCTCAGACATGGTAGAGGAGGGAGTAATAGGATAGATGGCTGCAACTTCTGTAAAGGCATAGGCACAATGAGCCGCTGCATTATTACCATCCATTGACATAAACTGTTTTTCCATAGGAACCTCCTTCAACATAATTATATCTTTTATTTTGTTCTATTTTCATATCCCCCCGATAAAACAGAACTTTATCTTGATAATTTTTATCGTTTTTTATTGTACATCGTTTCTTTAAAAAAAGAAAGTATATTAGGAACTGTTCCTATTTTTATACAACCCCATTTTCTTTTAAAGATTTCTATACAAATCCCCCATGAGATAAAAAATAGACTTGCCATAATGATAAGCCTATTACAAAAAAATTACAAGAATTGAAACATGTTATTGGACAAGAATTTTTTCAAAACTAAGGGAGCAATAATTTCAGAATAAGAATTATTTCCAAAATGAGCTTCCCGTATCATAGCTGTAGCCCCCGTACCGTTAACGGCATTAGAAGGTGTGGTTCTGGGAACTTCAATATAAGTATGGGGATTCCATTTTCGGTAATTTTCCCAAATAAGACTACATTCTCCCTGGGTATACCAATAGGAAACGGTTTCCATATTGTACCAAAGGTCTTTATCCCATACTCCTTTAGGTACTCTTGTTCCATAGCCCATCTCATTCATTTCTCTAAATAGATGATCTGTCATTTCCCCAAATCCTGCAATCTGATCTTTTGCGTTAAGATTATCATGCTCTCCCTGACACCACAGAATCCCTCCAAAAAGATTGTCTGTGTTCAAATCCAGGGCATATTTTATTCTGTCTCTTAAGGTCCGATAATAAGCAGTGTTATCTCCCCATCTAAAGGGACCGCACTGCCCAAAGTCATCTTCCACTGCCGGCTTTTTTCTTACCTCATCATAAGGTACATCTTCTCCCACGGTAAAGCCTGTTCCTCCAAAGGCCACCGGTAAGATTAAAATTCCATAATCCTCCGGGAGATAAGGAAGCATTAGATTGGCTAAAGGAAGATGAATTCCCTTTGTTCCTGGATAAGTTTCCTGGGGCCGGTTATGGATCTTCATTTTTTGCATAGACTGTGCACAATAATCTAAAGGGATCACCTTTAAATTATCTTCTCCAAAAAATCCCAGCTGCTTTATTCTGTTACTGTCTGCACAATAAAGATTTTCCAAGGTAACTGCAGATTCATCATACCCCACTGCATTGGATTGTCCTGCTATACAAATAATGATATACTTTTCCATCGCTTCATTCACCTCTATAATATGCTTACTAAAATAACAATATTTTTATATTATTTTTCAGTTTAGAAAACTCTTTCTCCTGTGTCAATAAAAAACAGAAAAAAATTTTCATAATGTATATATTTATTGTAAGGAAAATTAAAATGTAATAGAATAGTAATAGAATCTTAAGATAAAATTTTTAGTGAACTATTATAGGTGAAATTATGGATTTTTTAAGAGAATTAAATATATATTCTGTATTATTGAGAATTTTTCTTTCTGTATTGGTAGGTGGTGTTCTGGGATTGGAGAGAGAACGAAAAAATCGTCCTGCCGGACTTCGCACCTATATTTTAGTCTGTTTAGGTGCCTCTCTTGTTATGATGACCAATCAATATGTGTATGCCTACTATGAAACCGGAGATCCTGTACGTATGGGAGCTCAAGTAATCAGTGGAATCGGTTTTCTTGGCGCAGGCACCATTGTTTTAACCGGAAGAAATCAAATCAAAGGAATTACCACTGCCGCTTGTCTTTGGACTGCTGCCTGTAGCGGTCTGGCTATTGGTATTGGATTTTATGAGGGTGCCCTTGTTTCTGCCATAGTGATTGCTTTTATTATGACAGGAGTGCGAAGACTTGATCTTTGGACCCGAAATCACTCTCAATACCTGGATGTTTTTTTAGAGTTTAACGGGGGGAAAAATGCTTTTAGTGAATTTCTTAATTATGCCCATTCCCACCAATTTGATGTTACTAATATCCAGGTCAGTCAGAATGAATTTTACCACAAAAAAAGAGGGAAACAAAAAACGATTAGTTATACCGTATCTGTTACCAGTAAAACAAAACGAACCCACGCAGAAATGATCGATATCCTATCTAAAGCAAACGGTATCCGCTATATTGAAGAATTGTAAAAAAGAATATGCGTAAATACGTATTATTTACCTGTGGTCAGATACGGAAATATCATTTTTCTTTCTGTTTCGGTGCAATCCTTTAACAGTATTTTCTCCTATAGGAGAAACTTTACTATAGGAGAAAATACATCCGAAATTTTCCGGATGTTTATTCTTTTTCTTATTCAATTCCCGGAATAATCACATGATCCAAAACCACTCTGGCAAAGGTATAGCTTCCCTTTGCATATACAGTTCCATCTTCTCCTTTAATAATTACATCCGTATAAACAATCCGTTTCCCACTTTTTAATACAGTTGCTTCTGCATATAAAAGATTGTTATTTAAGGCCGGGTTTAAAAACTGCATTCCTCCATTAATGGTGGTTACCGTACTCTTATCTCCCAGGATAATAGATGCCATTCCTGCTGTTGTATCTGCAATAGTAAATAAAAAACCCCCATGTATACTTCCCAAGGGATTTAAATAGCAGGGTTTTATCACAAACTCTGATAAGCAATAACCGGGTTTATACTTTAATATTGTCATATCCAAGAAGTCACTGAAGCTTCCTTCCACATGCTTTTGCATTAATTCCGCCAGTTCTTCCATTGTTTTTCCTTCATACATTTTATCTAATTCCACTTTTTTCTCCTTTTCTCTTCCAAGAAATAGAGCCTGTAAATACTTTTACTGGCTCCATTTTGTTCTTTTCTCTTATTCTCTAATTACAAATTTTCCTACCAATTCTTTCAATATATTGGCCTGACTTGCCATCTCCTCACTTGCTGCTGCAGACTCTTCGCTGGTAGCCGAATTACTTTGAACTACTTCATTGATTTCCTCCACTCCACAATTAATATCATGGAATGCACTTTCCTGTTCAGATAATGCTCCGGCAATTTGGTTAATCTCTTCTACAATAACTGCCGCTTTTTCTGCCACTTCTTCCAATTGCTGTGCTGCGGTCTGGGCCATATTCATCCCTTCCTCGACTGCATCTACCGAAGATTGGATCAATACAGCTGAATTCTTTGCCGCCTCCGCTGATTGAGCTGCCAGCAGAGATACCTGATCGGCTACTACAGCAAAGCCTCTTCCCGCTTCTCCTGCTCTTGCTGCCTCAATAGAAGCATTTAAGGCTAAAAGATTAGTTTGAGAAGCAATATCATTAATGGTGGCAATTATTTTACTAATTTCCTGCGAAGAACTATTAATACTTATCATGGACTCAACCATTTCTTTCATCTTCACATTACTCTTTTCAATAGATTCACCTACGTCATTAACATTTTCACTGATTTTTACTGCTGCCTTAGCATTAAATGAAACCTGATCAGAAACGGTCTCAATGGTAGCCGCTAACTCTTCAGTAATGCTGGCCTGATTAGTAGCCCCTTGAGCTAATTCAGAAGAACTGGAGGCCACCTGCTCTGCCGCACTTTCTACCTGTGCTGCCACATCTCGGATACCGGCTACTGTATCCGCCATATTTTCTTGGAAAGTCTCAAAGGCAGAAAGAATTGCCTTAAAATCTCCCTTCCATTCAAAATTTGTATTTACCAAAAAAGTACCGGTGCTGAACTTTGCCATATGATCGTCAATATCCTGTACATAGGTAGACAAAGCAGAAATGGCTTCTCTTAAGTTATCTGCCAAATCTCCCATTTCATCTTGAGCTTCATACTCCATAGTCACCTGAAGATTTCCCTGAGACAACTCCTTCGTTACTTGTTCAATTTCCTCTAAAGGCTTACTAATCGACTCAATAATTATCTTTGCCAATGCTATAGCCAAAACCATAGCCAGTACGATAAAAATAACTATAACGGCCACAGCACCCCAATAGATAAATCTGCTTTGCTTCATTTCTGCAGCAATCCTAGCTTCTGTTTCACTGGTTAAATCCTTAGCATCTTCAATTAAGCGCTCTAATGTAGGTGTACATTGTTCAAAAATCATGGTTCTGGATTCTAAATTCCGGCCTGCTTTTTGATTATCGATAATATCAGAAGAAATAGTCGACCATTCTTCTAGAATCTGTTCGTATTCTGCAATTACCTCCTCTGCTATTACCCCTGTGGATCTTAACACACCAATCTCTTGTATTACTGAATTCAACACTTCTTCCACCTTATTTTCATAGGCGGCATATCTTGTAGTATCATTTACCAAGGCCATTTCACGAATATTTCTGGCTGCAATATTAATATTAATTCGACAATTGCTCACTGCTTGATCTGCGCGAACAATATCCCGTTCAAAATCATTTAAATTAGTTTGGATTACGGTTAACGCTACAAGGCTAAGAAAACCGGAAACTACCATCATTGCAATTACAACACCATATCCTACGCTTAATTTTTTCTTAATACGCATTTCTCTGATCTTTTGAAACATATACATTCCCCACACTTTCTTGGTATAGTTTTCTCTGTTTCCATTATATTCCTTCAACCTTTTTATTTCAATTTCTTTTTTGCAAAAAAGAGACTGATTTTCACCAGTCTCTTTTACAATAGGCATTATTCTTTTCTTTTTTCTGTCATTTTCTTTCCCGTACGGTAAATCTGCTCATTAAATCTTTCAATACCGTGGCCTGGCTTGCCATTTCCTCGCTGGCTGCCGCAGATTGCTCACTGGTAGCGGAATTGGTCTGTACCACATCATTAATATGATCTACTCCTGTATTAATTTCATTAAAGGAGGTTTCCTGTTCTGCCAGAGCTCTTGCGATTCTGTTTACTTCCTCTACAATCACGGTAGACATTCCTGCTACTTCTTCCAATTGATCTGCTGCAGACTGGGCCATTGCCATTCCTTCTTCCACCGCATCCACTGAAGACTGAATTAGTGTAGCAGAGCTTTTTGCTGCCTCTGCTGATTGCGCTGCCAGTAGGGATACCTGATCTGCAACTACTGCAAATCCTCTTCCTGCTTCTCCTGCTCTTGCCGCTTCAATGGAAGCATTTAATGCCAAAAGATTGGTTTGGGAGGCAATATCATTAATGGTAGCAATAATCTTTCCGATTTCCTGTGAAGCATCGTTGATGGTACTCATGGAGTTCACCATATCCTTCATCTTATCATTACTCTTTTCAATCGCTTCCCCTACATCATTTACTTTATTACTGATTTCTTTTGCCGCTTCAGCATTATCAGATACCTGACGTGATACATTATCAATGGTACCAATGAGCTGGGCGGTAATACTGGCCTGATCACTGGCACCCTGTGCCAATTCTCCTGCACTGGAGGCAACCTGTTCTGCTCCGCTTTCTACCTGACTGGCCACATCACGAATTCCGATTACTGTATCTGCCATATTCCCTTCAAAGGAACGGAAGGCATGTAAAATTGTTCGGAAATCTCCTTTCCACTCTGAACTGGGATGTACTCGGAAATCACCATCACTAAACTGAGCCATATGTCCGTCAATATCTTCCACATAGCTGCTTAAGGTAACAATGGCTTCTTTTAAATGTTTTGCCAGCTGTCCCATCTCGTCCTCTGCTTCATAAGTCAGATTGGCATGAAGATTACCATCACTAAGCTGAGAAGTAGCCGTTTCAATCTCTGTTAAAGGATCCATAACAGATTTAACAATTATCTTAGCCAAAAGGAGAGCACATACAATAGCTGCAATCACAAAAGCGATCACAATGATAATAGCAATGAAAAAAACTAAATTACTGGTGCTTACAGCATCAGCAATAGCTCCCTCTGTTTCTGCCGTTAACTTTTTCGATTCCACTACCAGGTTGTCCAAGGCAGGGATACAGCTTTTTAAAACAAGATCCTTTGCCTCCTCAGTCTTTCCCTCTGATTCCAGATTAATAATCTGATACCCTACAGAAGACCACTTACTGATCAAATCATGGTACAAATCTATGGTTGCATCTTCTACAATATCTGCCTCTCTAAGCACGACCAGCTGTTCCTCAGTAGAAGCCATAACTTCATCCACTTTGTCTACATATCCCTGATAGGAAGCAGGATCAGGATTTAAAATCATCTCACGAATATTTCTGGCTGCAATATTAATGTAAATACGACAATAACTTACCGCCTGATCCGAACGAACAATCTTCTTTTCAAATCGAACCATATTTGACTGAAGCAAGGCTAAGGAACTAATACTGATTACTGCCGATAAAAGCATCGCCACAATTACAACACCATAACCAAAATTCAGTTTCTTTTCCAGTTTCATGGCCTTAATTCTTTCTACCATTATTTTCCCCTCTTTCATCAAAACCCTATTTACTTTCTTGTACCCTCTATTATATTCTTTTTTATAGGTAATTGCAACGAATATTGTCTGAATTGTTACTGTATTTTTTTCTATTTATTTATAAAATTTCGTTAATTATTTCCTCTAACCATTTCCCCTCAAAGCTCTCCATATTTCCCTCATCACAAAGCCGGGTCAGATCCGGTAAAATAGGCAGCTTGGCTGCTTTGGCAATACCATATTTTTGTGCCAGTTCCTCTACTCTGCTTTCTCCAAAAACAGAAATCTGCTCACCACAGTCAGGACAGCTTAAATAGCTCATATTTTCCACCATTCCCAAGATAGGAATATTCATCATCTTTGCCATATTTACTGCTTTTTCAGCAATCATTCCCACCAATTGCTGAGGAGACTGTACAATGATAATTCCATCTACCGGAATAGACTGAAATACGGTTAAGGGAACATCCCCTGTTCCGGGAGGCATATCAATAAACATATAGTCTACATCATCCCAATAAACATCTGTCCAAAACTGTTTAACCATTCCCCCGATAATCGGTCCTCTCCAAACTACAGGATCAGTTTCATTTTCCACCATTAAATTCAGGGAAATAATCTGAATTCCCCCTTCTGTTTTTACAGGATAAAGTAATTCTCCGTCACTTCTTGCCTGCTCTGTTAAGCCAAAGGAACGTGGAATAGAGGGTCCGGTAATATCTGCATCCATAATTGCCGTGCGATAGCCTCTTTTGCTTGCCATTACTGCCAGCTGAGAGGTCACCATACTTTTTCCCACGCCTCCCTTGCCGCTGACTACGGCAATTACTTTTTTCACCTTACTTTTTGGATTCAGCTTTGCCAATAAACTTTCTGCTGTTCTGTCACTGCAGTTTCTACTGCAGCTTTCACATTTATGATTACAATTTTCACTCATTTCTTTTTCTCCTTCTTTCTTTTATTTCTATCTTTACTCTTTCTCCAGTTGATGCTTAACCCCACAAAATCTCCCGGTATTTTATGCCTTTTTATGAAAAGTTATTTTATAACTTTTCATAAACTATATTATAGGAACCTCTTCGAGAACCCTATAATCAGATTTACGGCACTTTCTGTGCCTTTTTATGAAAAGTTATTTTATAACTTTTCATAAACTATATTATATTCTTCTTTTTTATATTTTCCATATTTTTCCCCAAATTCTCTGCATTATTTTTCATACAATCTTTACAGATGTTTGGGATAGGGAGGAAGAAAAAAAGCTCTGTATCCTATTAATATCTTGTGATCTAGAAGAAGCTTTTCCGCAAAAAAAACACCTGAAATATTGCTATTTCAAGTGTTTTCTCTTGTTACTATCTATTATTTATTATCTAAAATCCCCCTGATAGTATCAATTACTTTTTCCTCTAAAAACGGTTTAATTACAAAATCAGATGCTCCTGCCTTGATTGCTTCTGTTACCATCGGCTTTTGCCCCATTGCCGATACCATAACAGCTTTAACATTTGGAAATTCAGCTTTTATTGCTCTCAAAGCTTCAATACCATTTACCTCAGGCATGGTAATATCCAACATAACTAAATCCGGCTTAAACATACGATATTTTTCTATTGCAACAACTCCATTTTCAGCTTCTGCGACAATCTCGTAACCATGTTTTACTAACATTGTCCTAATGAGCATTCTCATGAATCCGGAGTCATCCACTATCATGATACGTTTTCCCATGTTATCCCTCTTTATCTTCCATACTTATACTCTTCTATTATTATAACACTGAAAAATTATTTTTCCAGTAGGAAACACAATTTTATAAAAATATTTTTAGAAATTTAAGAGTATTTATAGAAAACTAGCTTTTTTATTCCCCTAAATCACCGCTTCGATCCAGATAATCTGTATGTAACATTTTTTCTGCCAAATCACTAAGGGGCTTTTTATAAAACTCTTTATACAAAGCTTTTATTTCTTCATTTTCATGGCTCTTTCTTACCTTCAGATTGGCATCTCTCTTATAAAGATTTTCAATACGTTTTTCGCGTATAATATCCCCTTTAAACTGTTTATCTTTTGGCTGTCCGCCTCCTCCGATACAGCCTCCGGGACAAGTCATCACTTCAATGAAATGATACTCTTTTTCTCCGTTTCTTAATTGTTCTATTACTTTTCTGGCATTGCCTGTACCATAAATCACGGCTACATTAATAGTATATTGGCCAACCTGCAGACTTGCTTCTTTTACTCCTTCCATACCTCTTACCGGCTGAAGATCAAATAATAAAGAAGGAGCCTCTTCCTTAGTAATATACTCATAAGCAGTTCGTACTGCCGCCTCCATTACTCCACCCGTATTTCCAAAAATAACACCGGCACCGGAAGCCTGTCCCATAAGAGAATCGTAGCTTTCATCCTCCAAAGAAGCAAAATCTATATTTTTAATCTTAGCCCACTTTGCAAGCTCTCTTGTGGTAATACAAAAATCCATATCCCGCATTTCTTCAATACCAAGGTATTCTCCTGCTGCCTTCATCTCGTCTCTTCTGATTTCAAATTTCTTCGCCGTACAGGGAGTAACACAAACATTTACGATTTTTGTGGGATCAATTCCCATTTTCTTTGCAAAATACGTTTTAATGGTAGGTCCCTGCATACCAATAGGACTCTTAGCTGTGGAAAGATTCTCACGCATTTCAGGATAATAGGTTTCCACAAATTTTACCCAGGCCGGGCAGCAGCTGGTAAATTGAGGAAGAGGCTTTGTTTTATTTACCACTCTTTCTATAAGCTCACTGGCTTCCTCCACAATAGTCAAATCTGCGGCAAAGGCTGTATCCAACACATAATCTACACCTAATTTTTTTAGTAAGGCAATCATTTTTCCTTCCACAAAGGTACCTTCCGGCATTCCAAATTCTTCTCCAAGACCTACTCTTACAGAAGGAGATGTACTTACAATTACAATCTTCTCCGGATTATTTACTGCCATCATTACTTGGCCAAATTCATAAGTTTCTACAATAGATTCCACCGGACATACGTTAGCACACTGGCCACAATTAATACAAACGGCAACATCCTTAGTTTTCTCTAGATCATAATGTCCCAAAACCGTAATGTAATCCCTGCAAACATCTCGGCATTGTCCACATTTAACACATTTATCTTCAATTCTTTGAATGGACACATTATCCTTCTCAATAGGCACTCGAATCTCCTCAGACAAATGCTTACTCATAAAATCTCCCCTCCATTATTATATTTTTCACTTTATTGCTGTTTGCTTGTGTTTTATTATATATGATAATAGAGTGTTATTTCAACATTTTTCATACAATAATAAATAAATCTTAATTATTTTCCTACTTTAATTCGTTGATATTGCAATTCGCTGCTCTTTTTTAATTCTTCTTTTTTTCTTCTGGGCATTTGTTTAATCTTCCATTCCCGCCTCATAGCTTCCTGTTTTCTTTCAAAACATTCCCAATAAATCAGCCGGACGGGAAGGCGGGCTTTTGTATATTTAGCTCCCTTCCCGGAATTATGAACTTTAATCCGTTTTTCCAGATTATTAGTATAACCGGTATAGTAGCTGCCATCTGCACATTCTACCATATAAACATAATGGTTTTCTTCTTTTTTCTCTGTCATCACTTTATAATTGAATTCCATATAGTTTGCTGTATTTTTTCTTAAAATAACGGATTAAGGGTTCAGCAGTTACCTCTTTTTTACAAACAGCGTAAAGCGTATCTTTAGGCAGGCGGCTACTTCCATATTGATGAATCTTTTCATTCAGCCAATGGGTCACCTCCAAAATCCTTCCTTCTTTCAAAATAATATCTAATGAGCCAAGTTCTTCTTCTATTTGTTCCAGCAGCATTCCATCATAAATACTTCCTAAAAGGTAGGTAGGAAAATAACCAAAGGATCCTCCGGACCAATGCATATCCTGTAAAATTCCACAGGCATCATTTTCAGGGGTAATCTGTAAATATTCCTGCATTTTTTCATTCCATAGTTTCGGCAGTTCTTCTACTGCAACGTTATCTCTGAAAATTGCTTTTTCCATCTCATAGCGCAGAATAATATGCTGGCAATAAGTTACCTCATCTGCTTCCACACGAATCAGACTGTTTTCTACGCGGTTAATTTCCCGGTAAAATTCCTCTAAGGAAATTTCTTTAAAATCAGGAAGCAGATTTTGCAGCTTTTCATAAATAGGAACCCAGAAATTAATATTTCTTCCCATAATATTTTCATAAAATCTGGATTGGCTTTCATGAATTCCCATATAACAGCAGCTTCCTGCCACAGTACCATCCAGTTCCTCTTTTACATTTTGTTCAAAAATACCGTGTCCGCCTTCATGAATAGCTGAAAAAATGGCACTGATTGCATTGTCCTCATAAAAATGATTAGTTACCCTTACATCCTTTGATGTAAAATTTAAGGTAAAAGGATGTTCTGTTCTTCCCACAGCTCCCCTGCTCCAACGAAAACCAATATAATCTAACAGCATTTTCTGTACTTTCTCCTGAGTATCCGGATCATAAAATCCTTCAAATTTGGAATTTTTTGGAAGCTCTGCTGCTGTAATTTTTTGAATCATAGGAATCAGTTCTTCTTTTAAATTATCAAAAATACGGTCAATAGTCTTTGAATCCATTCCTTCCTCATACTGATTTAAAAGGGCGTCATAAATCTCCTTCTCCGGATCTGTATAAGAAACTAATTTTTTTACCAATTCAATTATTTTTTTCAAATGAGGGGCAAATAAGTTAAAATCAGAAGCATTTTTCGCTTCCTCCCAGGCTCTTTGGGAATCAGACAGGGCACGAACATACTCCTCGTATACTTCCTGAGGAATTTTTTCATTGCGGTCAAAATCTCTTTTCATTTTTTTTACAATAAATTTCCAGTCTTCATTTAGTTTTTCATATTCTTCTTTTGTGTTTAATATTTCCAAAAGTTCTTTTAACTTTGGATCTACTGACATCTTAAACTGTTCTGTGGAAAAATAAGCTACAGCGTCTGCATGTTTATCATATCCTTCCTTTGGTACTCCCGTGTACATATCCCACTGAAGTAAAGTTACTACGTGGGAGAAACGATTCATATTTTCCATATAATTCTGTAATTTTTTTAAATTCTGACTCATTTTTATCTCCTCTTCTTTCTTCTTCTCCTTTGTATGTTTTAAGTTTTCTTATTAAATGGTACTTTCTTCTTTTTCTCCTCTTAAAAAGACATATTCATCTTCTTTAGAAAGTTCTTCACAAAAGCAAAAATCCAAACGATTAAATTCCTTAATCTGTTCTACTTTCTGAACTTGATTTTCTGCCATAAAACGAACCATCTCTCCTCTGGCCATTTTGGCATAGGTTCCTTTTTGTACTACTTTTCCCTTAACCTTCTCTGCAAAAACACAGGTCAAAAAGAAATCATCCTTCTCCTTATATTTTTCAATACATTTGGAATACTCCTTAGAGGCTAAATTAACGAAAATCCCGCTTTCATCCTTTACCCGGCTATACAGACGTTCTCCCCAGTATTCGTAAAGATTTCC
>JAFXGR010000029.1 GCA_017520155.1 Lachnospiraceae bacterium | reverse complement strand
GGACCCACAAAACATGAGAAAGTAGCCATTTTTCGTAGAAAAATGTGCGGATTTCGAATCTTTTAGGATTTCGTGAGCGTGAAACGCGAAGAAATCCGTAAGCATCAAGGGGTCAAATGCTTTTGACCCCAACATCATATCCTATTGATAAAAAGTAAGAATTTAGCAGGAGCTGCATACTTGTTGTGCTGAATGTAGGAAAACATAGTGGTAACGAGGTAACTGTGACATACTGAACAGTTACGGTAAAAATGAGATGAAGGAGGGAAAATAAAAATGGATATAGAATTACCAAAAAAGGTGAAAAGAATTATATCGGTAATCCAGGAGGCCGGGTATGAAGCCTATGCGGTAGGAGGCTGTGTACGGGATTCTATTTTGGGAAGACAGCCTGACGACTGGGATATTGCCACATCGGCAGTACCCTGCCAGATAAAGGAACTGTTTCCCCGTACGATTGACACGGGTATCCAGCATGGAACAGTAACGGTAATGTTGGGAAAGGAGGGCTTTGAAGTAACTACCTATCGTATTGACGGAGAGTATGAGGATAGCAGACATCCCAAGGATGTTACCTTTACCTCTGAAATCGGGGAGGATTTGGCAAGGAGAGATTTTACGGTAAATGCTATGGCCTATAACGACAGACAAGGATTGGTTGACTTGTTTGGAGGAATGGAGGATATCCGACAGGGAATCCTGCGGTGTGTAGGAGTACCGCAGGAAAGATTTGGAGAAGATGCCTTGCGTATGATGAGGGCATTGCGGTTTTCTGCCCAGTTGGGATATACTATTGATCAGGAGACTAGACAGGCAATTCAGCAGATGGCCGGTAATTTGGTCAACATTAGTGCAGAGCGAATCCAGACGGAGCTGGTAAAGCTGGTAGTCTCTCCTCATCCGGATTATCTGAGAGACGGTTGGGAAATGGGGATAACAAAGATTATCCTGCCGGAGTTCGATATCTGTATGGAAACAGAGCAGAATAATCCTCACCATTGTTATACTGTAGGAGAGCATATTTTAAAGTCTATGAAGCAGGTAAGAGCGGATAAGGTATTAAGGTTGACGATGCTGTTTCATGATATGGGCAAGCCAGTGATGAAAAGTACGGATGAAGAGGGGATAGACCATTTTTATGGTCATGTCCGGAGGGGGGAAGAAATAGCCAGACAGGTGTTGAAACGACTAAAGTTTGACAATGAAACGATAAATCAGGTCTGTCAGCTGGTGCTTTATCATGATTATCCCTTTCAGCCTGAGGCTAGAAGTCTGCGCAGAGCTATTCATAAGATAGGAAATCCCTTTTTTCCCCAGCTGTTTGAAGTAAAAAGGGCGGATATGCTGGCACAAAGTCTATTTCAAAGAGAGGAAAAAAGTAGGCTGCTGGCAGAGTCAGAGGCAGTTTATAAAGAAATTTTGCAAAAACAGGATTGTGTATCCCTGCGTACTTTGGCGGTAAAGGGAAAGGATTTAATCGGTTTGGGAATGGAGTCAGGACCAAAGCTGGGTAAGGTATTGGAACAGTTACTGGAGTTGGTATTGGAAAATCCGGAAGAGAATACCAGGGAAAGGTTGCTGGAGCAGGCAGAGAAGCTGATGATAAAAGTTGAAAAATAGGGGGAACTATTCAGTAGGTCTGCACACTTGTTGTGCTGACCGTAGGAAAACGTGGTTGCATAGTAACTGTAGCATACTGAACAGTTACCAATATGGATGAATACTTTAGAGTACCGGTTCATAAGATAGGATAGGCAAAAAGCCTTGAGGAACCGGAACGGAGGTATTTATGTGAATGACAGAGCAGTCAGCGTACTTGGAAATTATGAAATAGAGGTGATTCGTACCTGGAAGGGACGGGGAACTATTATGTGTGAGTCCGACAGGGGATTGCTGATCCTGAAGGAGTACAATGGGAGAAAAGACAGGATTGTTTTTCAGGACGCACTGCTTGGCCGGGTGAAAGAGCAGGGTTTTGAAGAAGTAGAAAGTATCCTGAAGACAAAGGAAGGCGAGTTTATTGTTTATGACCAGGACAGAACACCATATCTGTTAAAGACCTGCTTTCAGGGAAGAGAATGTAATCTTCGTGATCGCAGGGAATGTGTGCGAGCAGTACAAAATCTGGCAAGGCTGCATAAGGCAGCTTGTCTGAAGAAAACGGACATGGAAGGATTGCTGGGGGAGTCCCGATGCAGAATGGATTGGGAATATGAAAAGCATAACCGGGAGCTAAGGCGGGTAAGAAAGTATCTAAAGGGAAAGGGACAGAAGAATGATTTTGAAATCTTTCTGTCAGCCCACTATGACTACTTTTTTGAAAAAGCATTAGGGGTAGAGCAGGAAGCCTCCTGCTATCTAAAGGAGGATAAAGAGGAGAGCAATCCGTTTTGCTTTATCTGTCATGGAGACTATCAACACCATAATGTTCTGGTGCTGCAGGGAGATGCAGAAAAGATGGCAATCGTCAACTTTGAAAAGTGTATTCAGGATAATCCGGTAAGAGACCTCTATCTTTTTATGAGGAAGCTGTTAGAAAAAAACAGCTGGTCTCAGGAACTGGGAATGCTTTTGTTGAATGCGTATCAGGAGGAAAGAACGTTACAGGACAGGGATTATGCCCAGCTGTATTACCGATTTGTATATCCTGAAAAATTCTGGAAAATAGTGAATTTTTATTATAATTCCGGGAAGGCATGGATACCGGGAAGAAATATGGAGAAGCTGGAGAAGCTTTTGGGGCAGGAACAGGATAAAACCAGGTTTTTGGAAAATTATAAAAGTACATATGGAAGCTTTCCTTTTGGCTGACTTTAGTATATAATGACAGAGATATAGATAGGATTGACACAGCCATTCAGAAGAGGAGGCGGGTAATGGACGAAAAGAGGAAAAGGTCAGCGATAATGAAGCCTGTATTATTAGTAGTAGCCATACTGTTTGTACTGACGGCAGGACTGGCAGTAGCCGGATTGATGTCAGGGAAACAGAGTCAGGAGGTAATTGGAGAAGTAGTGGAAGAAGAATATCAGTCAGGCTTTGTGATTGATGAGCCGGGCACCTATGATTCGGAGGATACAGCAGTGATTAAGGAAATCGACCAGGTGGCAGGTACAATTACCCTGATGAATATTGAGACAGGAAAGTACTATACCCTAACTTATGACGGAACCAGTATGGTGAAAGATAAATATGGCAATCTGATGGCTATGTCCCAGGCTGCCGGCGGTGATATTGTGGACGTGACCTTTCTAAAGAATAAAAAGAGTCTGACAAGTATGCAGCTTTCTAATAGTGCGTGGTCCTTTGAACATGTAGAAAAGTATAATTTTAATACACTGAGCAAGGGAGCAGAGGTAGGCAGTGCAGTTTATAGTCTGCAGAATAATCCGGTGGTGATTTCAGAAGGAAGACAGGCAACACTTGAGGATATTGTGCAGGGAGACGTGGTATCCATCAGAGGATTGGGCAACAGTGTTTATAGTGTGATTGTAGAGTCAGGACATGGATATCTGCGGTTGAGTAATGATGAATATCTAAAAGGGGGCTGGATAGAGGTGGGGCAGGCTGTGATTCAGGAAATCACAGAGGATATGATGCTGGTAGTGCCCGAAGGAAGCTATAACGTGCATATTACGGCAGGTGGAATTGATGTAACAAAGCCAGTAACCATACAGAGGAATCAGGAGGTAACACTGGACGTAAGTGATATAAAACCGGAGGAACCTAAAGCAGGCAGAATTATCTTTACCATAAAGCCAAGCAATGCAAAAATTTTTATTGATGGTGAGGAAGTGGATATCAGTAAGCCAGTAGAATTGGAATATGGTCTGCACCAGCTGGTAGCTGAGGCAGAGGGCTATGAAACGGTGACTCAGTTTATTAAGGTGGGAGAAGCAATGGCCAACGTTAATATAACGATGGATGAGGTAGTAGTACCTACACCTACCCAGAAGCCGGAAGAAACCACCACTACCGTCAGTGCTAACGAGGTATCCAGTGATTATAAGGTGTATATAGACAGCCCTTCCGATGTGGAGGTATATCTGGATAATATCTATGTGGGTGTATCCCCGGTAAGCTTCAAAAAGGAGGAAGGAACCCATACGATTACTCTGCGTAAAAATGGTTATGTAACAAAAAGCTATACGGTTCAGGTAGATGATGCTAAAAAGGATGTAACCTATTCCTTTAGTGCCTTGGTTAAGGAGGCAAACAGTGCCAGCACAGCTACCAATAACAGCTCATCTAATAGTAACAGCAGTTCTTCCGGAAGCAGCTCTTCTAACAGTAACAGCAGTTCTTCCGGAAGCAGCTCATCCAACAGTAACAGCAGTTCTTCCGGAAGCAGCTCATCCAACAGTAACAGCAGTTCTTCCGGAAGCAGCTCATCCAACAGTAACAGCAGTTCTTCCGGAAGCAGCTCTTCTAACAGTAACAGCTGTTCTTCCGGAAGCAGCTCTTCTAACAGCAACAACAATTCTTCCGGAAGCAGTTCTTCTAACAGTAACAGCAGTTCTTCCGGAAGCAGCTCTTCCAACAACAGTAGTTCTTCCAACAACAGTTCCTCTGGAACAGTGTCAGGCAACAATAGTTCCTCAGATAAAACTCAGGTTTCTGGTGGCGGCATTATAGGTACTCAAGAAGAAATTAAAGGGGGAGGAATCGTCAGTGATGGAAAATAATGAAAAGGAAATTCAATATTCCTTTAAGGATTTAATAGAAATTGTAGAAACCTTAAGAGGAGAAAATGGTTGTCCATGGGATAAAAAGCAGACCCATGACAGTCTTAGACCTTATATCATGGAGGAGGCAGCAGAGCTGGTTTCCTCCATCCGTATTTATAACAGGACAGGCAATGCAGAAAATTTAAAGGAGGAACTGGGGGATATTTTGCTGCAGGTGGTGATGCATGCGCAGATTGCCGGAGAGGAAGGTTTATTTACCCTGGAAGAAGTGATAGATGGAATCAGTGCTAAAATGGTAAGGCGACATCCCCATGTATTTGGCAGAGCTAATACAGGAGAGGAACAGATTCGGGAGGAATGGGAGGAAATCAAACGCAAGGAGAAGGAAGGAAAGGAATGGATTGTGTCCCCACTGCGGGAGATTCCTACGGAACTGCCCGGATTGACCAGGGCTGCCAAGGTAATAAAAAAGGCAGACAAGCTTTATGGAACCGGAATTTCTTATGATAAGGAGGTTCAAAGTCTGGAAATCCTGGTGGAAAAGCTAAAGGAGATTAAGTTGCCGGAGGCAGATTCTGCGTTGGGAGAGCTGATGAGTGAAATGCTGATGAAATTATGTACTATTGCAGGTCGATATAGTGTGCCGCAGGAACAACTGCTGATAGATAAGATAGAGGATATGATTGCTGTTTGTGAACCCTTGGATGAGTAGAAGCCTGCAGATAGAATAAACGAACAGGAAGCTTGAAAAATGGGCAAAAAAAGGCAGATTTTCCTTGACAAACATAGGTAAAGCGTCTATAAATATGTATAGACGTTTCAAGAGAGAAACTTCTAATACAATAATAGGAAAGCTCATTATGACAGGAGGAGTTCGATATGAACAAAAATGAATTGATTGCAGCTATGGCTGAACAGGCCGGATTATCTAAAAAAGATGCAGAGAAGGCTTTAAAGGCATTTACAGACGTTGTGGCTGAGGAATTAAAGAAAGACGGTAAAGTACAGCTGGTAGGATTCGGTACATTTGAAGTTTCCAACAGGGCAGCAAGAGATGGAAGAAATCCTCAGAGTGGTGAGGTGATGAAGATTCCTGCATCAAAGGCACCTAAGTTTAAGGCAGGAAAGGCTTTAAAGGATATGATTAATGCTTAAGCATTGCTTAATTCGGTGAAGCATTTATGAGATTAGATAAATATTTAAAGGTATCCAGGTTGATTAAGAGAAGGACGGTAGCAAATAAAGCCTGTGATGCCGGCAGAGTATCGGTTAATGGAAATCCGGCTAAGGCTTCGGCCAATATAAAGGCAGGTGACATTATTGCGATACAGTTTGGTAATAAGGAAGTCAAGGTTGAAGTACTGGATGTACAGGAAACAGTGAAGAAAGAAGAAGCAAAAGAGCTGTTTCGTTATCTTTAGTCTTGATTCACTGTAGTTTTCTGCATATTAAAACTTTCCCCCTCATATAATCTATAAGAGATTATTTGAGGGGGTTTTTTAATGGAAGATTTAAATGCGGCCAAGCAGCGAATGCATAAATTGATGCTTACCAACAGAAGGACATGTACTATCAGTGGAGTCTGCGACGTGCTTTCCTTCGATGTAAAGGAGGTACTTTTAGAGACAGACCAGGGGATGCTGATGATTAGAGGAGAGGATTTGCATGTCAGCCGTCTGATGCTGGATAAAGGAGAGGTGGATATTGATGGTAAAATGGATAGCTTTACATATTCAGAGGTGACAGGCTATGGCAACAAGGGAGAATCTTTGCTGTCCCGCCTGTTTAAATAGGTGGCTGATGAGTCAGGATGTAGTAAAAGAAGCCTATTTTTTTGCCGGTTCTGTTCTGATGGGGATAGCCATTACCTTTAGCTATGATTTTCTGTTGATTAGCAGACGAATTGTTAAGCATAGCCTATGGGGAATATCGGTAGAGGATTTGTTGTTCTGGGTTACCTGTTCCATTGTCGTATTTTATATGCTTTATAAAGAAAATAATGGAATATTACGATGGTTTGCCGTGTTGGGAGCAGCCTTTGGAATGTTGTTGTATAAGCGGATTATTGGTCTTCGTTTTGTCAACCTGATGGCTGCTGTGATTCAAAAGGAGCTGCAGCTGATAGGAAAAATAGTGGGATTTCTTTTAAAGCCTTTCCGATGGATAGGAAAAGGAATCAAAACCCAATTAAAAATTGGTGGGAGAAAAAAGAAGAAATGGGAAAAATTTTGGCGAAATCAGTTGACGAAGTTGAAAAAAGTCCTTAAAATATCTCTAACAAAGCACTGACATAAATGAAAAAGGCAAATAAAGAAAGGAGCAGGTCGTGATTATGCCAAGACGGAGGTCATATCGTAAGCTGGTACAGCGCAAATTTACCCTGTTCCTGGCAATGGTGGTGATTTTTCTTCTGTTAGTGACTCTGGCAGTTAGAAGTGTGGAACTGTGGCAGATACAGAAGCTCTATCTGGCAGAGGAACAGGTATTGAAAGAAAAGATAGCAGCAGAGGAAAAGCGTGGCGAAGAAATTACCGAGTATGAAAAATATACACAGACCAAAAAATATGTGGAAGAGGTAGCCAAGGATAAGCTGGGTCTGGTGAATAAGGATGAAATTATTTTTAAGGAAGAATAGTTGCGAATAGATGCAGATACGGTGAGTATCTGCATTTTTTGTCGTTGAAAAATAGAGTTTCCTGCCTCTGTTTTGACATATTGGATGCCTGAATTCCTGTATAATTTTTCTTTAAAGGAATGAAAAAGATGGAGGGATGGGCAGTGAAAAAGCAGCTGATGAATACAGAACTACCTTTTGATAGTGTTTTACCGGAATATGGAAGGAAAAAGCTATTGATGTATGCAGATTCGTTCAGGGACTTGGCTAGTACATTTACAGATATTAGAAATAGAGATATGATAGAAAACCAAATGGAGGACAGGCAGGAGTATCTGTGGAAGAAAAGGCTGGTGGAAAATCGTGACTTGATGGCAGACCATCTCAATGAAATGGCACAGATTATGACTCAGGTGGCAGAGGAATCCTATCGCCCTCTGCCCCTTAGCGAAAGGAAGATAAAGCAGCTTGTCCATGATTTGAGAGAGCAAAAAATCCTGTTAAGAGAGATTTTTCTTTTGGAAAAAGAGGATGGGCATAAGGAAATCAATGTGGAAATGCGGGCAGTGAAGGGGGCTGGCTTTACGGTAGAGGCTGTGGGAAATCTTCTATCGGCTATTGTAGGACTGCATCTTATGCCCTCCTGTCTGTCGCCCATATTTGTGGCAAGGGAGTGGACCTGCTATCAATATCTGGAGGAACCCCGTTTTCATGTGCTGACAGGGGCTGCAAAGGCGGTGAAAGAAACAGAGACTATCTCAGGAGATAATTATTCTTTTATGGATATCAAGGAGGGAAGTCTGACTGCTGTACTTTCAGATGGTATGGGTTCAGGGGAAAAAGCCTGCAAGGATAGTGAACTGGTGATTGATCTGGTGGAAAAATTTCTGGAGGCAGGATTTAGCAAGGAAACAGCAGTACAGATGATTAACGGTTCTCTGCTTGCAGGAGGGGAGCAGCAAAATATGTCTACTCTGGATTTGTGTCAGATTGATTTGTATTCGGGGAATTGCGAGTTTATTAAAATCGGCTCTGCTCCATCCTACATTAAAAGGGATAATCTTATGGAGCAGATTTCCGCCAGAAACCTGCCTCTAGGGGTCTTTTATGAGATGGATATGGAGGTAACAAGGCGCAGACTGGTGGATGGAGACTATATTATTTTACTGTCGGATGGTATTCTGGATGCTCTTTCTCAGGGAATAGGAGAAGAAATGCTGCCGGAAATGCTGGGAAAAATCAATATGCGAAACCCTGCTGAGATAGCAAATCATATCTTGAATTTCTGTATTCACCAAAGCAGAGGAAAGATAAGAGACGATATGACGGTACTGGTTATTGGTGTGTGGGAGAATCTTTGAAGTGATAAATCGCAGAGAAGATACAAACGGTTATGATTGATTTTTATGATAAAATTGGATAAGATAAGAGGACAAGTTATTGGCAGATGTGGAAATGGGTGATGGAGTGCCACGACATGCAGTACACCGGGAAGCCAATGCAGACAGATAAGGGCAGATTAGGATGAACAAAGAAATTTTGACCAGAGTAGAAGCATATATGGAGAAGCACAAAATGGCAGAGGCTGGAGACAGTATCGTAGCAGGGGTATCAGGTGGGGCAGATTCCGTCTGTCTGCTGCTGATTTTGTGTAGTCTTTCCAGAAAGCTGGATTTACAGCTGGCAGTGGTTCATGTAGACCATGGAATCCGGCAGGAGGCAGTAGAGGATGCAGCTTATGTCAGGCAGCTGTGTGAGGAGATGAAGGTCCCTTTTTTTCTGGTAAAAAAGGATGTGCCAAGATATGCTGCTGCAAGACATCTTTCGCTGGAGGAAGCCGGAAGGCAGATAAGGTATCAGGCATTCAGAGAGGCAGCAAAGAAGCTGAATGGCAGGGGAGCAGTGAAGATAGCCGTTGCTCATAACGCCAATGATAGGGCAGAGACTATGCTGTTTCATCTGTTTAGAGGAACCGGATTGACGGGTTTGGGCAGTATCCGGCCGGTAAGGGATGGAATTATCCGCCCACTGCTTGGTTTGCAAAGAACAGAGATAGAGGCTTATCTGGAAGAAGAAGGCAGAGCCTATTGTAAGGATAAAACCAATGAGGAGGATACCTATACCAGAAACCGGATACGCAGACATATGATTCCTTTTGCAGAAAAGGAGGTCTGTACAGGAGCCGTTCTCCATATGTGCAACACGGCAGATTTGTTAGGGGAAACGGAGCTGTATATCCGTGGACAGACAGGGAAAGCTTATAAAAGATGCTGTATTTGGGAGGAAGACCGGGAAATTGTATTGGCAGTGGATAGACTGTTAGAGGAAGAACCTTTTTTGCAAGGTCGGATACTCTTGTTGGCATTGGAGCAGCTGGTAGAAGGAAGGAAGGATGTTGCTTCTGTTCATCTGAGAGGAATAGAGAAGCTTTTGGAAAAGTCGGGCAGCAGTCAATTCAGCCTGCCTCATGGATTAACCGTATACAAAGAGTACAATCGTCTGATATTGCGTGGAAAAAAAGAAGAGAATCAGGAGGCTGTTTCCCCCAATGTTTCGCTTTTGATGTCGGGAACGAATGTTCCACTGCTTATACCCGGTATACAGCAGATATCGGGGGTTGGAGCAGTAGAAACGAAGCTCATAGAGCGGGCTGATGTGGATACGGAAGGATTGGGCATAGAGGAATGGTGCAGAAAGTCTGAATTTATTTCCGTAAAATCATGTACGAAATGGTTTGATTATGATAAAATAACTAGGTCTTTAGTATTCCGGACAAGAGAAACTGGAGACTATCTGATCATTAATGCAGAGCTTTCCAGGAAATCTCTCAAAAAATATATGATAGAAAAGAAGATTCCGAAAAGCCGAAGAGGAAGCATATATGTCCTGGCAGATGGGGCGAATATACTCTGGATACCCGGCTATCGTATCAGTGAGTATTATAAGGTAACAGAAGAAACCAGGCATATATTGCAAATACAGATAGGAGGAAAATAAAAATGTCAGAGAGAATAAGTGTGCTGCTTTCTGAAGCAGAGGTGGACAGAAGAATTCAGGAAATCGGAGAACAGATTAGCAGGGATTATGAGGGCAGGCAGGTTCACCTGGTGTGTGTGCTAAAGGGAGGCAGCTTTTTTATGTGTGAGCTGGCAAAGAGGATTACTGTACCGGTTTCCCTGGATTTTATGTCGGTGTCCAGCTATGGGATGGATACCAAATCCAGCGGCATAGTCAGAATCGTCAAGGATTTAGATGATTCGCTAAAGGATAAGGATGTCATCATAGTGGAGGATATTGTAGATTCCGGAAGGACATTAAGTTATCTGATGGAGATGCTTCGTGACAGAGCGCCCAGAAGTCTGCGGTTATGTACGCTGTTAGACAAGCCGGAGCGGAGACTGGTAGAGGTGAAAGTAGATTATACTGGATTTCAGATACCTGATAAGTTTGTGGTAGGCTACGGACTGGATTATGCCCAGAAGTACAGAAATCTTCCCTATATTGGTGTAGTAGAGGTGGATAAAGAGAAGGAAGAATAGTTTTCGGAGTCAGAAGACGGTGGTAAGAATGAGGAGAAAGGATGTCTGCATAAGATGACAATATGTGGATGCAGACAGGAGGTATAAATTGAACGGTAAAAAGAATTATAACACATATTTTATAGTGATTCTGGGACTTCTTTTGCTGGCTGCATGGATGTTCAGAGGGTTGGACGGTCAGGAAACAGACTATACAAGAGGGGAATTAAGACAGGCTTTGGAAACAGGCATGGTAGCAGAGGTACAGATACAGCCCAATAAGGAGACTCCTACAGGTATTGTACGGATTGCCTTAAGTACAGGAGAGGAAAAGATACTCTATGTAACAGATGTACAGGAAATAGAGGCAGAGCTAAGAGGCTTTGGCTTAGACCCAGAAATCAGGGATATTCCAAGAGAAAGCTGGTTTATGACCAGTGCCTTTCCGATTCTGCTGGTATTGGTGGTAGGTGTCTTTTTCTTTGTAATGATGAATGCCCAAAATTCCGGTGGCGGTAACAGTAATAAAATGATGAATTTTGGAAAGAGCAGGGCAAGGCTTTCTCTGGACAATAAGGTAACATTAAAGGATGTGGCCGGATTACAGGAGGAAAAGGAAGACCTGGAGGAGATTATTAATTTCCTTAAGGATCCGGGAAAGTTTACCAAGGTGGGAGCCAGGATACCAAAGGGAATTTTATTAGAGGGAGCGCCGGGTACAGGTAAGACTTTGTTGGCAAAAGCAATTTCCGGTGAAGCTAATGTACCATTTTTCAGTATTTCCGGATCAGATTTTGTGGAAATGTTTGTAGGTGTAGGTGCTTCCAGAGTAAGGGACCTTTTTTCCGATGCCAAAAAGCATGCTCCCTGTATTGTATTTATTGATGAGATTGATGCAGTGGCAAGAAGGCGTGGAACCGGAATGGGTGGCGGACATGATGAAAGGGAGCAGACGTTAAATCAGCTTCTGGTGGAAATGGACGGTTTTGGTGTGAATGAAGGAATTATCGTTATGGCAGCAACCAACCGTGTGGACATTCTGGATCCGGCAATTCTTCGTCCCGGACGATTTGACAGAAAGATTACCGTTAGTCCACCGGATGTAAGAGGCAGAGAAGAGATTCTGGGTGTCCATGCACAAAATAAGCCACTGGCAGAGGATGTGGATTTAAAACAGATTGCACAGACTACTGCAGGATTTACAGGAGCAGACCTGGAAAATCTAATGAATGAAGCTGCCATCAGAGCAGCTATGGATAACCGAGCTTTTGTGAAGCAGGAGGATATCCGTCAGTCTTTTATCAAGGTAGGTATCGGTGCAGAGAAAAAGAGCCGGATTATTTCGGATAAGGAAAAGAGGATTACTGCTTACCATGAAGCAGGTCATGCGATTCTTTTCCATGTGCTGCCGGATGTAGGTCCAGTCTATACAGTTTCTATTATTCCAACAGGATTGGGGGCAGCAGGCTATACTATGCCATTGCCGGAAAAGGATGAAATGTTCCTGACTAAAGGCAGGATGCTTCAGGATATTATGGTATCTCTGGGTGGACGGATTGCAGAGGAAATTATTTTTGATGATATTACCACCGGAGCCTCCAGCGATATTAAGAAAGCGACGAAGGTAGCCAGAAGAATGGTGACCCGATATGGTATGTCTGAAAAAATCGGTGTAATTAACTATGATGACGACGATGATGAGGTATTCATTGGCAGAGATTTGGCACATACCAAAGGCCATAGTGAGTTGGTTGCTGGTGAGATTGACAGAGAAGTGAAGGGAATTATCAGTGACTGCTATGCAAAGGCAAAAGCAATTATTACAGAGTATGAGGGAGTACTTCACAGCTGTGCAAAGCTGTTGTTAGAGAAGGAGAAGATAGGCAGAGAAGAATTTGAAGCTTTATTTCCTTCCACATTTGGGCAGGCATCAGAGTGAATTAGCCATATTCTAAAGGAAGTCCCCCCACTTCAAGTACGCTAAGTGGGGGGACTTCCTTGCGAATATCTGCTTTGACCGGCATACCATCTTAAATAAACAACCTTCTGTTTAAATTCAGCTTGGAGAATGCTGACGAAATTCTTTTCCAACTACAATTCCATATATGGTTGGGTTTTCGCAGGCATCAAGAATTTCCTGTCTGTGATTAATCGCTTCCCCTAAATTAAGCTTTTCTACCTTCTTGTTATTGGGAACAATGCAGACTGCATTCCACATGATAACAAGAAACATTTTGTCATCAATGGCAATGGTTTTAAAATCTGGATGATTGCGAAGTATTACGCTACATTTTCTGTTTACATTTCTTTTTATTTCATTAAGAGAAAGAGAAATAGAATCTTCAGAGGAAAAAACCATCATAACATTATCTCCAAGTACAACGAAGATGACCTGGTTATCGAAACCCTGCTCAGCTAATCGAATACTCAGCTTCATTTGGTCAGTGAACGGATGAAGTTTGCTTTGATAGTATTCAAAATCGGTTGTTTGCTTTGATTCATTATCTATTTCAATTCGCTCATAAAAAGTTTCAAAGTCCGTACCATAATTACAGTTGTCTCTTACCCAGTCTTCAGATAATATTTTTTCGATGCATGGATTCTTAAATTCTATGACTAATGTTCTGTAACCCGTCTCACTTTTTTTTATACATTTTATGATACCTTCACCATATTTTGGGTGGATGACAGAATCATATTTTTTAAAAGAAAATTTATGATTACCCACTTTTTTTGCAGGGGTACCCTCTGTCGGTTGATTATGTACTATTTTTCTTTTAGGCATTTCATTCTTACTGGGATTGCCTGAATTTGGAGATAGTCTTCTAAGAATATTTGAAAAAAAGTCGATATTCTCTAATGCTTGTTCAAGCTGTCTTTTTCTTCGTAAAGAAACATATACTGCACATGCAAATGCCTGACAATTGATTGATTTTTTGGGATTAAAAGCAATATCTGTAAATGCGTGAAACTCACATAGCTGCTCTGCAAGTTCCTTATTCTCGTTGAGAGCTTTCACATATAGCCAAGTATAAAAAAGTGTTACGGGTTCGGCTGGAAGGGAACGGTCTTCAAAATCAAAGGCGATAATTTTACCACTCTCAGATAATCTGGGGTCTGTTTTTGCCATCTTAGGAGATACATTTAGCAAGTCTTTGTATGGTCCACCATGTTCAAAAACTTTCCCTGACTGGAAGGCGACTTCGACAGGTACCTTTTTTCCATTCTTTAGGCTAATCAGCAGATTAAAAGCACTCAGTTGGATGCCGAGTGTATCTTGGGAAAAATTGGAAATTTCCAATACCTTTACATCAGGGTAGTTTTTTTTAAACGCATCATGCAAGCTTTCTGAGCTTCGTTGCCTCTGAGCTTTTGATACTCCACGATAATAATCAAATTTTGTATTTACCGTTTTCACATAAGTCACATCATCGGAAACAAATACAGGTCGGAATACCATCTCTTTACCTCCTTGTCTACCAGCGATTTTATCCAATGTGTCGTAAATCCCCTTTCTTTAGTTAAGGGGAGTGTCAATGTTGGAATATTATAGCATAAGCCTAGGAAGATGTAAACGTCTGCTTATCAGGAAAAGACAGGATATACAAAAAGTTTTATGCACAATACATAAAAATAAGTGCTGGTTTTTGTAATATTTGTGAATACTTGGTATTTACCTAAAAAGAAGGTTATGCTATGATACTACTTGTAACCCCCCAATACATTATATAGTTTTTGCTATACCCCATAAGAAAGAAATACCTTCTCTAAAAAAGGCAGCAGTTCAAACGGCTGCCTTTTTTATTGCCTTTGGGCAGAGGATAAGAATAGGATAAAGAGGCAATTGAAATTAAGGAATGCATATTATAAAATGGGAAAAGACAGATAACAGAAATAGTGCAAGTTATTCTATACTAAGTGGTGGAACTTGCAGATGGCAAATATCCATTTGGTTGATAAGGAGAACAGTATATGGACATTAACAGATTTATTAAGTTGGAACAGGATCAGCAGTATATTACCAGAATGCGTCCTATTTTAAATAAAAAGGCTTTATTCAGTGATATGACGGAGGACTATGTCTACCCTCCGGAGCCTAGTGCCTACAGTGAGATTACGATTAAGTTTCGGACAGAGAAAGACAATGTGGACAAGGTATTCTGGAACTGTAACAATGAAAAACATCTGATGATGAAATTCCGTTCAGATGACTGTTTTGATTATTATATTCATACTGTTCAGTTGGAGGGAGAGGAAATCAGCTATTATTTTGAGATTCATTCCGGTCGGATGATGTGCTTTTATGATTTTCGAGGATCGGTAAGACAGTTGGACAAGCATTATGAATTTCGGCTGATTCCCGGATATAAAACACCGGATTGGGCGAAGGGAGCTGTGATGTATCAGATTTATGTGGATCGCTTTTATAATGGGGATCCGACGAATGATGTGCTGACGGATGAATACTGTTATATTGGAGAAAATACAGTGCAGGTAAAGGACTGGAATAAATATCCTGCTGCCATGGGAGTAAGAGAGTTTTATGGAGGAGATTTGCAGGGAGTGTTGGATAAAATGGATTATCTGCAGGATTTGGGAGTAGATGTTATCTATTTTAATCCCCTGTTTGTGTCCCCTTCCAACCATAAATATGATATCCAGGATTATGACTATATTGATCCTCATTTTGGAAAGATTGTAAAGGATGAGGGGGAATTACTGCAGCCCGGGCAGGAGAACCGTTTTGCCCAAAGATATATTAACAGAGTTACAGATAAAGCCAATCTGGAGGCCAGTAATAAGCTGTTTATTCAGCTGGTGGAGGAAGCCCACAGAAGGGGAATGAAGGTGATTCTGGACGGGGTATTTAACCACTGCGGTTCCTTTAATAAATGGATGGACAGGGAAAGAATCTATGAAAATGCAGAAGGCTATGAGAAAGGTGCCTTTGTGGATAGAGACAGTCCATACCGTAGCTTTTTTTCCTTCCGTCATCAGGAGGAGTGGCCTTACAATACCAGCTATGATGGATGGTGGGGGCATGATACCCTACCCAAGCTCAACTATGAAGGCTCCAGAGAACTGTTCGACTATATTATGCGTATTGCAGCTAAATGGGTGTCTCCCCCTTACCATGCCGATGGATGGCGGCTGGATGTGGCTGCCGATTTGGGACACTCACCGGAGTATAACCATTATTTCTGGAAGCAGTTTTACCAGACGGTAAAGCAGGCCAATCCTAATGCAGTGGTGCTGGCAGAGCATTATGGAGACCCCAGAAGCTGGCTTCATGGGGATGAGTGGGATACTATTATGAATTATGATGCATTTATGGAGCCGGTAACCTGGTTTTTAACAGGAATGCAGAAGCATAGTGACGACTACAGACAGGATATGCTGGGAAATGCAGAAAGCTTTTGGGGAGCCATGACATACAATGGAGCCAATCTTACCATGCCTTCCCTGTATATGTCTATGAATCAGCTGTCCAACCATGACCATTCTCGATTTTTAACGAGAACCAATCATTTTGTAGGAAGAACCAATTCTCATGGTCCTGAGGCTGCCGACCGAAATGTAAATAAGGCAGTCATGAGGGAGGCAGTAGTCATTCAGATGACATGGCCGGGAGCCCCCACGATTTATTATGGGGATGAAGCCGGAGTAACAGGCTTCACCGACCCGGATAACAGGCGTACCTATCCATGGGGAAGAGAGGATAAGGAGCTGATTGACTTCCATAAGAAGATGATTGCGATTCACAAGGAAAATAGGGAGTTTCTGACAGGCTCCCTAAAGTATGTGGAAGGAGAACACAATGTAATTGGCTACGGACGATTTACCCGAAAGGAACAGTCGTTAGTGATGATTAATAATAATGATTTTGAGATAACCAAAGAAATTTCTGTATGGTATCTGGGAACCCCTATGGAGGGGGAGATGATTCGATTGATTCTGACTACGGCAGAAGGATATACCACAGAGGAAGAGGTATATCCTATCGACCATGGCAGGGTAAAGCTTACTCTGCCGGCTAAGTCAGCCATCGTATTAAAACACTACAAAAGAGGGGGAAAGAAGTTTTTAGAATTTATCTAAGGATGTACACGGATTTTTAAGGGAAGCTTCTGCTGGGTGAAGAAAATCCGGTGCTTTTAGGTTATACCATCCGGGTTGTCCATTGGGTGCAGTCCCATACATCGGTGGCCAGCCCTTCATAGAACTCCGGCTCATGACAGACCATCAAAATACTGCCCTTATAGGCTTGTAAGGCACGCTTCAATTCTGCCTTAGCCTCTACGTCCAGGTGATTGGTAGGCTCATCCAGAACCAGCAGATTGGAGGGCTTGTTGATCAGCTTACAGAGTCTTACCTTGGCCTGTTCCCCACCGGATAATACCTTTACCAGACTTTCGATATGTCGGGTGGTAAGTCCGCATTTGGCAAGAGCAGAGCGTACCTCATATTGGGTGTAGGAGGGAAATTCTGCCCAGATTTCTTCTATGCAGGTAGTGGTAATACCGGAGGGAGTCTCCTGTTCAAAATACCCGATTTCCAGATAGTCACCCTGTTCTACGGAGCCGGAAAGGGGGGCTGTCAGACCCAGAATACTTTTGAGCAGGGTAGTCTTGCCGATTCCATTGGCTCCTGTCAGTACAATTTTTTGATTTCTTTCCATCTGTAAATGTAAAGAGGAGGATAGGGCTTCCTCGTATCCAATGACTAATTCCCTGGTTTGGAAAATATAACGGCTGGGTGTACGAGCCTCTTTAAAATGAAATTCTGGCTTTGGTCTTTCTGCTGTAAGTTCAATTACCTCCATCTTATCCAGCTTTTTCTGGCGGGACATAGCCATATTCCGTGTGGCTACCCGAGCCTTGTTTCTGGCCACAAAATCTTTTAAATCGGCAATTTCCTTTTGCTGCTTATGATAGGCTGCCTCCAGCTGTGATTTTTTCATGGCATAGACCTCCTGGAACTTATGATAGTCTCCCACATAGCGATTCAGTTCCTGATTGTCCATATGATAAATGAGATTAATCACACTATTTAAGAAGGGAATATCGTGAGAAATCAGAATAAAAGCATTTTCATATTCCTGTAAATAGCGTTTCAGCCATTCAATATGCTCCTGATCCAGATAGTTGGTAGGCTCATCCAGCAGCAGGATATCCGGTTTTTGCAGCAGAAGCCTGCCCAACAAAACCTTGGTACGCTGACCACCGGACAGCTCAGTGACATCCCTGTCCAGTCCAAGGTCGGATAGACCTAAAGCACGTCCTACCTCATCTACCTTGGCATCTATCATATAAAAATCATGCATAGTTAGCAAATCCTGCAGAGTACCGGCTTCCTCCAGCATCTGCGGTAAAGCAGCTTCGTCAGCCTCTCCCATCTGGTCGTAGATATCATTCAGTTCCTGTTCCATTTCCAGCAGAAAATCGAAGGCGGAGGTAAGAACCTGACGGATGCTTTTTCCCTGTTCCAGAACGGTATGCTGGTCCAGATAGCCTACCCGTACTTTTTTTGCCCATTCTATCCGCCCTTCATCTGGCTGCAGCTTGCCGGTAATAATGTTCATAAAGGTAGATTTTCCTTCTCCATTGGCCCCAATCAGCCCAATATGCTCACCCTTGAGCAGACGGAAGGATACCTGATGAAAGATTGCTCTGTCTCCAAATCCATGGGACAGGTTTTCCACATTTAATATACTCATCGTTTTATTCTCCCAATCATTCCTATGATACTAGGGTCAAAAGGTCATCTATTTTCTTGCTTACATGAAAATAGATGACTTTGGAACCCACAAAACATGAGAAAGTAGCCCTTTTTCGCAGAAAAGTCTGCGGATTTCAAATATTTTTAGGATTTCGTGAGCGTGAAACGCGAAGAAATCCGTAAGCAACATCTTCATATTATACTATTTTTATGATAGATATCAATAAAAAATAGAATTATTTGTCATTTTGGAAATAGACAGCTTTTCCTCAGGGGCTATATAATGGATAACGGTTTTGCATTGTTCTGAATATATAGAGGAAAGAGTCTTCCGGAACAGGGAAGGAAAGGAGTAAAAAGAAGATGAATGAGATGAAGCCAATGTTGTTTACCACATGGAAAGACTATACCAGAAAGCAGCTGTTGAAGGATGTGACAGCAGGAATTATTGTAGCGATTATTGCCCTGCCACTTTCTATTGCCCTGGCCCTGGCTTCGGGAGTGGGACCGGAGCAGGGAATCTATACCGCAATTGTAGCAGGCTTTGTGATTTCCATGCTGGGTGGCAGCCATGTTCAGATTGCAGGTCCTACCGCAGCTTTTGCTACAATCGTGGCAGGAATTGTGGCAGAAAGTGGAATGGGAGGATTGGCAGTAGCTACGATTCTGGCAGGAATTATTCTAATTATTATGGGAGTATTCCGTTTCGGTGCTTTGATTAGATTTATTCCATTTACTATTACGACAGGTTTTACTGCGGGTATTGCCATAACCATTGCGATAGGACAGCTCAAGGATTTTTGTGGAGTTACCTATCCAGAAGGAATGCCCACCATAGAGACGACAGAGAAGCTGGAAGCTTTTTTGACAGGTATTGGAAGCCTGAACAGGGATGCAGTGATAGTTGGTCTGGTGTGTTTGGCTATTCTTATTCTGACTCCCCGGATTACCGAAAAGATTCCTGGCTCCTTATTTGCAGTGGTGGCAGGTATTTTAATGGTAAAGCTGCTGCCTTTGGAGGTCAATACTATTGGAGATCTTTATGTAATCAGCAATCGTCTTCCTTCCTTACAGATACCGGAGTTTAGTCTGGACATGATAAGGCAGGCTTTGCCGGACGCATTTACTATTGCTATATTGGCAGCAATTGAATCTTTGCTTTCCTGTGTGGTGGCAGATGGTATGATTGGAAAAAAACACCGTTCCAATATGGAGCTGGCGGCTCAGGGAGTGGGTAATATTGCTTCAGCATTGTTTGGAGGAATCCCGGCTACCGGTGCTATTGCCCGAACGGCAGCCAATGTAAAAAATGGGGGACGTACTCCGGTAGCAGGAATGATTCATGGATTGGTACTCTTACTGATTTTGGTGATTCTGATGCCCTATGCCAGTCTGATTCCTATGCCGACTATTGCAGCTATTCTCTTTATGGTGGCTTATAATATGTGTCAGTGGAGAACCTTTCTCCGCCTGCTGAAGACGGCACCAAAGAGTGATATTGTCGTACTTGTGATTACCTTTATTCTGACCATTATGTTTGACTTGGTAGTGGCGATAGAAATTGGTATGCTATTGGCTTGTCTGCTGTTTATGAAGCGGATGAGCGATGAGACAGAACTGAGGGGATGGAAGTATACTGAGCAGCTGACACAGGAGGAGCAGGCTGCAGAGGCAGAGCAGCTGAGAAGTCTTTCTCCCGCGATTCGGGTGTATGAGCTGACAGGACCTCTTTTCTTTGGGGCAGCAGGACTGATTGACCAGATTATAGTTAAAGAGATGACGAAATGTTTGATTTTGCGTATGCGAGGAGTTCCCTCTTTGGACAGTACGGCCATGAATGCACTGGTGATTTTACAGGAAAAATGTAAGAAAAAAGATATTACACTAATTCTCTCCCATGTGAATGAACAGCCCATGAGAGTGATGCAGAAGGCAGGATTTGTGGAACGGGCAGGAAGGGAGAATTTCTGTACTCATATTGATGCAGCCATCGCCAGAGCAGAGGAACTGATAAAGTAGAAATTGTATTTTTAGATTTGCAATAAAGCGTTAAAAACGGTATAATAGAAAAACAGATATACTGATTCAGCAATAAGAAGCTGACTGGTACATCAAATTTCGGTGTAGCAGTGGATTGGTGATGATAAATGATAAGGCAATAGTTTGCTAAAAAGAATATTCTTGATACATATCATGTACAAAGGAGGATATAATCAACATGGCTGCACAAATAACTAATTATCAGTGTCCAGCTTGTACTGGACCACTTCATTTTGTAGGAGCTTCTGGTAAGCTGGAGTGTGATTATTGTGGAACTCACTATCAGGTAGAGGAAATAGAAGCTCTCTATGCAGATAAAGATAAGGCTGCTGCAGAGGCAGCTAAGGAAGCAGAAAAAAGAGAAGAAGCAAGAACCGGTGAAAATTCCGGGGAAGAATGGGATATGTCCGGTTTAAATGATGACTGGGGAGCCGATGGAGAAGGAATGAAGGCATATAGCTGTCCCTCCTGTAGTGCAGAACTGATTTGTGATGAGAGTACAGCAGCTACTTCCTGCCCTTATTGTAATAATCCAACTATTGTTCCTGGAAAGTTTGATGGGGCATTGAAGCCGGATTATGTGATTCCTTTTAAGCTGGATAAGAAAGCAGCGATTGCTGCGTTAAAGAAGCATTATGAGGGGAAGGTACTGCTGCCAAAGCGTTTTATCTCCGAAAACCATATTGAGGAGATACAGGGTGTCTACGTGCCTTTCTGGCTTTTCGACGGGAAAGCGGATGCAGATATTACATTTGATGCCACTCGTTCTCACAGCCATAGAAGCGGGAATGAAAGAATTACTATTACAGAGCATTATAAAGTAAGACGAGCCGGAACGGTAGATTTTGAAAAGATACCGGTGGATGCTTCCAGTAAGATGCCTGACACACATATGGATGCAATAGAGCCTTTTAATTATGATGAATTAAAGCCTTTTTCTAATGCCTATCTGCCGGGATATCTGGCAAATAAATATGATGTCTCTGTAGAGGACTGTGCTAAGCGTGCGGATAAGCGTGCTACTCAAAGTGCCTATGATGCCATGAGGAATAGCGTAACAGGCTACGAAACCTGTAGTGCTACGCAAAAGTATATTAATCTGGAACGGGGGCAGGTGAAATATGCTTTGCTTCCTGTCTATATGCTGAATACAAAATGGAACGGAGAAGACTATCTGTTTGCCATGAATGGACAGACCGGCAGACTAATCGGAAACCTGCCTATAGCCTGGGGGAAATTCTGGGCTTGGTTTATTGGTATTGCTGCTCCGGTGGCAGCGATTACTGCCTGGCTGGTTTTATAAACTTTTCATTCCATTGCTTTTGACCCCAACATCATAAGATGTGTTAAGTATGAAACACTACTTCATAGTGACAGGGGACTTATGATAAACGAAAGGATTTCATTTATGAAGAATCAACTAAGACAAATTGGAATAATGCTGTTCTTAATTCTGGGGCTAACTTTTCCTATAAAGACAGAAGCACAGGAGTTGGAGAAGGCAGCAGGTGAAAATGTATGGGAAAATACTCAGGAAGTCAGTCAGGATTTTCTGATTCTGGCTTCTGATGGAATGTCAGCAGGTGAAGAAAGTGATTTGGTATCCTTGCTGATGGTGATTGGTGTTCCCTGTCTTATTTCCGGTATGATTTGTATGGGCTTTGTAAAACAGATGAGAACCGCAGTAGAACAAAGGGATGCAGATGCTTATGTAACGAAGCAGGGAGTAAATATCCGGGTGAGGGAGGATCGGTTTACCCATAAGACGGAGAGACGTGAAGTGATTGAGGAGAAGAAAGGGTAGAGGGATTGGGATTTTTTTGGTTTTTCAATGCCGGATAGATAATGATATAGATGAAGGAAATGATGCCCGGAGACCGTTAATAGAAAAAATATATCAGGTAATGTATAGATTTTGTATGAAGATAATTATGATTGATGACGTTTGTGCTGATTCTTCTCTATTTTTGAATCAGAATGACTGGTATGTAATAGGCAAAGAGAATCTGTGAATTAATTTAAGGAGGAATCGGTATTAGCTGATTCCTCCTTAAATTAATTCTATCGCTTGGCGTAATTCCTCAATATCCTTATGTGTATAGGTTCGTTTGGTCAGTGACTTGGAAGCATGCCCTATCAGACGGTCAATACATACCTGATTAGCTCCCGCGCTATCTAAAAGGGAAGTAAAGGTATGACGACAGTCATGAGGAGTATGATAGGCTGTAATTCCGATAGATTCTAAAGTGGCTTTAAATAATTTAATATACTTTCCAGTAGTAATAGGGTGTCCATCGTAGATAAATAGGATACCATTATTTTCTTTTAATCTTCTTTTTACAAATTTTCGTATTTTAGAATGGATTGGAACAATCCGATTTTTTCCAGCAGTAGTTTTCAGACCTCCTTTAAATGTCCACTCTTTCAAATTGATGTCTTTAGTAGGCATTCGAATTAATTCTGAGACTCTCCAGCCGGAATAAATATAAATTAAAATACTATCTACCCAAGGGGTATCCTGATGTTTCCACAATATATCCAGTTCTTCCGCAGTAAATGGAATCCCGGGCTGATCGTCTTCCTTTACTGTAATTTTAACAAAAGCAGCATATCCTTTTTCAATAATGTCATTTTGTAATGCATGTCTATCCATTTGATTAAAAAGATTCTTAATATGCTCTTGCATGGCGTGTGACAACATAGCTCCTTTATGGTTTCTTTTATTGAGAATACTCATAAAGTCATTGGTACGGAGTTTTCGATAGGGAAGATTATATAAAGGACTGCAATGTCTATAGGCTGCTGTTGTACAGTATATGGTACTATCCGAAAATCTTTTACCGCCACGTTCAAATTTTTCTTCGTAAAACTGCTTATACAATTGCTTAAAAGTAATATTACGGTCTTTTATATTATAAGGCTTCTTATTGTATTCTGCTAATGCAATCATGGCAGCTTCCCGGGTTTCAAAACGGTTAAGTACATCATAAACTGGGTAATACCTTTCATCCATCCGAGTATTCACTCTAACTTCATAAGGCTTTCTTCTGCGACCAGATAATTTGACGACAGAACCATAACCATTAGGATTTTTTAACGCTTTTCCTCTGGGCATGTATATCATCCTTTCCGTGGAATCAAAATCAATGGGTACGGATGTATTTCCATGTCGATAGTATAGCATATATTTTCTTTTTATGCGATATTATACTATTCAAAAACTTATGCTATGATAAAATGCACTTCATTATAATCCAAGGTGGTTGAATATCTGTATCGATAAATCCTTGTTTTCTGTAAAAAGAAACAGCAGGAATATTTTGAGTACTTACCTTTAATTCGAACGCTTTTATCTGAAAGCTATTGCAAACCACTAATGGATAACAAATTTCTATCAAATCGGATATTGGAAATCTCTTTTTACCTGTTCACTGATTACTACATACTGTGTTTGTACCAGGTACACTTAAAGAGGAAAATTTGATTTATTTGGTTAAAATGATAAAAAATACCATTAAAATTTGTTTGAATCTTATACTTAATGTAAATATTTTGTCATTTTAATCCGATATATATAAAACAGTAGTAAGGAGAATTTAGTATGAAGGAAAAAATACTTGTTACGCGTTCTTCTATGCCGCCTTATGAAGAATATATTCAAGCGATTAAGCCGTTGTGGGATACACATTGGTTAACCAATATGGGGCAGTATCACAGGGAATTGGAACAGCGGCTAAAAGAATATCTGAAGGTACCTGAGCTGTCATTGATGGTAAATGGACATTTGGCATTGGAGCTAGCCATTCAGGCTATGGGATTCCCGGAAAATGCAGAGGTAATTACTACCCCCTTTACCTTTATTTCTACAACCCATGCCATTGTCAGAAACCGTTTAAAACCAGTATTTTGCGATGTCAAGTTTAGTGATGGCACCATAGATGAATCAAAAATTGAAGCTCTGATTACAGAAAATACAGTTGCTATTGTACCCGTACATGTGTATGGAAATATTTGTAATATAGAGAAGATACAAGAACTTGCAGATGCATATGGTCTGAAAGTAATTTATGATGCAGCTCATGCATTTGGGGTAACCTATCGTGGCGAAGGAATTGGTGCTTTTGGTGATGCCTCTATTTTCAGTTTTCATGCAACAAAGGTATTCAATACTGTAGAAGGTGGAGGAGTAACATTCAAAGACCGAAAGCTTTATGACAAATTATATAATCTGAAAAACTTTGGAATACGTGGTGAAGAATTAGTAACAGAAGTAGGAGCCAATGCAAAAATGAATGAATTGGCAGCCATCATGGGACTATGTAATTTAAATTATATAGATGAAGTTTTTATGGAAAGAAAAAAGCGATATGAGGCTTATGTGGAAAGAATTCAGCAAATCGAAGGAATCCGACGGTTTGAAGAAAGCTCTGAAACAGAAAAAAATTATGCTTATTTTCCTATATTGGTTACAGAGAGCTGTCAATTTGATAGGGATACTTTGTATGAAAAATTACGAAATGAGGGTATTTATGCAAGAAAGTATTTCTATCCTTTAACATCTGACCAGGCATGTTTTAAAAATAAATACCGCTATATGCAGTTGGATAATGCCAGACAGCTAAGCAGAGAGGTTTTAGTGCTTCCTTTATATGCTGATTTACCATTTGAAGTAATTGATAAAGTGTGTGATATTTTAGCGAAGGGTTGATTTAATGCAATAGGATTACTCTTTAGGAAGATTTAGATTATTCTTTTGCATTGAATAGGGTGTTGGAAAAATATAGTAAAATATAAATTATTATAAAATATATTGACTTTATTAGTAAAGCAGAGATATAATACCAAAGGTATAGATGCTATTAAAACCAAATAATTTTGGGATTATTAAAGAACTATAGAATTTGTTTATTAAAAAATTGGTTTTTTTACATAAAGTATATCATAAAAATAGGTAAGAATATTAATTAATATTCTTAATGGTATAAAAAAATGAAAATAGGAATAATGCAACCATATTTTTTCCCATATTTAGGGTATTTTCAATTAATTTACGCTGTGAATAAAATGGTGATATATGATAATATCCAATATACAAAAAAAGGTTGGTTTAATCGTAATAGATATTTGCTAAATAATGAAGATAGATTTTTTACAATACCTATTGAAAAAGACTCAGATTTTCTTGATGTATATGAGCGAAAAGTATCACAGAATTTCAATAAGGAAAAAATAAAAAATCAAATAAATATTGCTTATAGAAAAGCTCCTTTTTATGATGAGATTTTTCCTATATTTTGTGATTGTATTGATTTTGAAGATTATAATTTATTCAATTATATCTTTAATTCGATTAAGCAAATAACAAATTATTTGGAGATTGACACGGAAATAATTATTTCTTCCTCTTTGAATATAAATCATAATCTAAAAGGAGAAGAAAAGGTTTTAGCAATATGTAAGGAAATAGGAGCAGATGAATATATCAATCCTATAGGAGGACAGAATTTATATTGTAAAGAGAGATTTCATCAAAATAATATTATTTTAAAATTCATTATGATGAATCCTAATATTACATATTTACAATTTGGGAAAGAATTTATTCCAGCATTATCTATTCTGGATACACTTATGTTTAATTCTCCTCAATCTGTTAAAGAAATGTTGAGAAACTATCAATTAAAATAGAGGCTTTACTGGTTGGAGGTATATTAATCATGCTAAAGAATAACAAAGAAATTGGAGGTTATTTAAATTTAGATATATATACAGGTGATTTATATCACAAAGATGTATTGTTGTTAAATACTGGAAGAGGATGTTTGAGATATTTAATTCAAAAAAGAAATATAAAGTGTATATGGATGCCCTATTTTTTATGTGACACTGTGATTGATGCATGCCAAAAGGAAAAAGTAGATTTAAAGTTTTATAGAATAAATGAAAGTTTTATTCCTGAAAAGATAGAATTAGATGAGAATGATTGGTTATATTTTATAAATTATTATGGTCAATTTTCTAATGCTGACATAAAAAAGATAGTCAATAAATATGAAAGAGTAATTGTTGATTCAACACATGCTTTTTTTCAAAAACCTCTTGAAAATATTGACACGATATATTCATGTCGTAAATTTTTTGGAGTATCGGATGGAGGATTACTTAGTTCCAAATTAGACATGGATAATCGATTGATTTTTGATTTGTCTGCTCATAGAATGTCTCATATCTTGGGGGCATTTGAAAAGGAGACCTCTATGTTTTATAAGGATTTTTTGAAGAATGAAGAAGCGTTTTCTCAATTGCCTCCTATGAGAATGTCAAAGTTGACTGAGAATATACTTCGGGCAATTGATTATGATAAAATAAAGAAAAAAAGAACCAATAATTTTTTAATCTTACAAGAGAGGTTAGGGAAAAAGAACAGGCTAAAATTAAAGAATATTAAGGGCGGTTTTATGTATCCCTTTTGGATAAAAAACGGAAGTAAAATACGTAGAAGGCTTATTGAGAAAAAAATATATATTCCTGTTTTATGGCCTAATGTTTTAGAAGTGTGTCAGAGCCAGGAGGTGGAATATGAGTTAGCCAATAATATTTTACCATTACCCATTGACCAAAGATATGCTGAATCAGATATGCAGTACATGGCACAAGAAATTTTAAAGTTAGTAGATAATAGTGTATGATAAGCTATAAAATTTTGTGAAGGAATGATATAGATGTTTTATTTAAGAGAATTGCAAAAGAGCGATTTATGTTTAATCAATAAGTGGCGCAATAATCCTGAATTAATTAAGCTGTTAGGAGCTCCTTTTCGGTATGTTAACCTTACTGTAGACGAACAATGGTTTGAAGCTTATATGTCAAATAGAGGAAATTCTATAAGATGTACAATTGTAGAAAAAAATAGTGGTGAGATTATAGGATTAGTTAGTTTGCTTTCTATTGATTACATAAATCGGTCAGCAGAGTTTCATATTATGATTGGAGAATATGAAAAACGTAGGAAAGGTGCTGGTACATTTGCAGTTAATACAATGCTACAACATGCATTTAATAATATGAATTTACAACGTGTTGAACTTTTAGTTTTGGAGAATAATTTAGCTGCTCAGCATCTATATGAAAAAGTAGGATTTGTGAGAGAAGGAATAAAGCGTAAAGTAATATTTAAAAATAATGAATATATGGATATGTATTTGTATTCTATTTTAAAGGATGAATATAAGTACAAAATGTTCGGGGGGGGGGGAGAGGTAAAATATCTTCCTGATTACTGCATCTGCACAGAAATATCCAATATGGTGAAAAAACATATTATGGAAACCTGTGACAGTGCATTTATGTATCCAATTTGTATTAGATCAGATTTTAATCAACTTTTAGAGAAAATAGATAACTATGCCTATTTTATTATTGCTTACAATTATGAAGTATTGGGTTATGTTGCTATGTATGCCAATGATTTGTCAACCAAAGAGGCATATATTTCTTTGATAGTTGTGAGGAAAAAGTATCAAAATAAACATGTTGGTAAGACTTTGCTTCAAAAATGTTTTGAGTTTGCAAGATATCATTCGTTTGAAAAGGTAAAATTAGAAGTAAGAAAAGATAATAAAAAAGCAATTAAATTTTATGAGAATAATGGATTCAGCATGCTAGAAGAAGCGTCTAATGAAAGTTTTTATATGATATGTGATTTGGATTGGAAAAGTAACAGACTATAGATTAATCTTGATATTGCACAGGATTATAAGGGGATTAAAAGTATTATGGCAGAATATGATAGAATAATGGAGAAGAGGTTTTTGCCTTCACAATTTTTAAACGAGGAGATTAGGTGTGATTTTACGATAAGTAGCAGGCAAAAAAAAATATGGGCTGTTTTAATAGACTTGTTAATAAAATTTGATGAAGTATGTAAAAAAAATGGACTTAAATATTTTTTGATGTATGGCAGTCTTTTAGGTGCAGTAAGACATAAGGGATTTATTCCTTGGGATGATGACCTAGATGTAGGAATGTTAAGGGAAGACTATGAAAAGCTATTTAAAATTGGAGAAAAGGAATTTAATTTTCCCTATTTTTTTCAGACTCCTTATACAGATAAAGGTACTTATTATTCTATGGCAAAATTGAGGAATAGTAATACTTGCTGTGTACATGATAGTTTTCGCTATGCAGAATTTAATCAAGGACTGACATTAGATATATTTCCTTTTGATAACTGTGATTTGAACGAAATTGAAAAAAATTTTAACATTATTAAAGAAATAAATATTGATAATTCATCATATATGAGAAAAGCTAATCCTCATCTATGTGGTGAGGAGGCTAGAAGAGTTGACAAGGTACGAGATATTGATCCTCTAAAGCAATGGGAAAAAATGTCTTCAATTGCAACAAAATATAAGAAACCGACAGAATATGTGATATGTGCCGTCTCTACGATTTATAATTGGAAAAAACAGGTTTTTCTGTATCAAGAATTAAAAGAATTGATAGAGATGGAGTTTGAAGGATTGTTGTTTCCTGTGCCTAAAGAATATGAAAAAGTCTTAACAAAGCTCTATGGTACATATGAGGAATTTCCTCCATTAGAAGAAAGGGGAATCTGGCATAAGGGAATTTATATGGATGCAGATATTTCATATAAAGATTATGTACTTTTAAAATAATAAGAATGGAATGAGGTAGAACAGTGGAATTAAAGGAAATAAAATTTACTATTATTGTATTTTCCTATAATGGTGAAATGTTTTTGCATCAGTGTATAGATTCACTAATTAATCAAACTAGAGATATATCTGATGTGGAGATACTAATTATTGATGATACTTCAAAAGATTCTTCTATAGAGATAATAAAGAATTACCAAAAAAAATATCCTAAAATTATAAGATTGATTCTTAACGATGAATGGTCAAGAGACACTAAAAAATCCAATAGAAATAAAGGGGTATTATCTGCAAAAGGTAAATATATTCTTTTTTGTGATCAGGATGATTGGTATGAAGAAAATACATTAGAAAGACTTGAAAGCTATATTGATCAGTGTCCTGATATAGATTACATAGAATATAATTATATCAATAATTATGAAGCAACTGGTGTGAAAGAAGTCAAGCGAGGAAGAGTTGAAGATTTTCATATTTATGAAATTAAAAACGAGACTGACCGCATTGATTTGGCGTTAGAGGATATTCTGCCAGGTGCAACATTTGCGTGGAATAAAATATATAATAGAAATTTTTTGATAAAAAATAATATTCATCATAATGAACTGAGTCAATATACAGGATTTTCAGATAACTTTTTTTCTGGTCTCCTTGTTACTCACTGTACAAAATTTGGCAAGCTAGATGAAGCATTTTATAACTACAGAATATATAAGGGAAGTTATTCTCACGATACAGCAGTAAATAGTAAAGTTCAATTAGAAAGATGTAAGGTGGCAAATGTTTATTTACAAGAATGTAAGAGACGGGGAACATTAAAAAATAATCCTGAGTTTATAGAGTATATTTATTTTCGTACTTATTTACTAAAAACATTTTGGAAATTTTTATTACAATATGATCCTATACCCTATGAAATACTTATGCTTATGAAGTCTACAATTTGCAGCCAATTTTGCCAATATAGAAAAAATGTAATTATGGCTACAAAGCAGGAATTGGTTTTACTGTTTGATATTTTGGATCAAAATTGGACAGAAAAATATCTAGATACACTGAAAATTGATATGAAGAAAAAAATAGAAACAGACAATAAAATTTTAAAACACCTATACTTGAACAATATTTAAAATATATATTTTCTTTATAACATCTATAATGAAAAGTTATAAGAAAATATTTTCCAAGTAATCTAAGATTATAATAATAGTTAAGGAAAAATACATATGAATTATACAAAAGCAGGAATGTTACTAAATCTAAAAGAAAATATCCCTACTTTGAATATCCTGCCTCTTCTGGTTATTCAAAGTCAGGAATTTCTTGCGAATCCGGATAGTCTTATAAGAAAAATCCTTTGTTTTGCGGAAGGGAAAAATTTGATTGTCCGTTCTTCCTCTAAGGCAGAAGATACTGACGTTACGTCCAATGCAGGAAAATTTGTAAGTATTCTGTATGTAAAACCAGAAGAAAAAGAAATCAAAGAAGCTGTTCAGAAGGTATATCAGTCCTACCAGACAAGCCAAAATGAAGAAATTTTAATCCAGCCCATGTTATCCGGGATAAAAAAATCGGGGGTGGTATTTACTGCGGACATGGATACATATGCGGATTATTATATCATTAATTATCATGAAGGTGAGGATACCTCTGCTGTCACCAGTGGTAGCTCCGGTCATTTAAAAACCTATATTCACTATAAATTTAGTTCTGATAAGATTGCGGATAGTGATATAGAATCCGTAGTGGATATCTGTAAAAAGATTGAAAGGTTTCTGGCAGTTTCCGCCCTAGATATTGAGTTTGCCATTACCAGTAATAATCAGGTCTGTATTTTACAGGTCAGGCCTATTGCCAAGGGAAAAAAATGTGAAATTCCCCACATAGACTTATCCCTTTCTTTGGAGAGGATTTATAAGAAAGTAATGAAATTGTCAAAAAAGCACCCTTTTTTATTGGGGGATACTACATGCTTTGGTGTTATGCCGGATTGGAATCCAGCAGAAATCTTAGGTGTCCGTCCCAAAAAGATGGCTATATCCTTGTACAAAGAATTAATCACTGACTACATCTGGGCTCACCAAAGAAAAAACTATGGCTACAGGGATGTGACCATGCATCCTTTAATGGTTTCTTTTTGTGGGATTCCCTACATTGATACAAGAATTACCTTTAATTCCTTTATTCCGGCCGATTTGAACGTAAGAATTGCAGAAAAACTGGTAAATTTTTATCTGACTAAACTGGAAAAATATCCAAAATATCACGACAAAATAGAGTTTGAAATAGTATACTCCTGTTATTACTTTGGACTCCCTCATAAATTAACAGAGTTATTGGATTATGGATTTAATGAAAATGAACTAAAAAGAATTGAATTTTCACTTCTGAATTTAACCAATAATATTATTAATCCACAAAATGGGTTGTGTAAGCAAGATATTCATAAGATCAGCATCTTGAATCAAAATTTTAAAAAGATAATGGATTCTGATATTTCGCTGATTGATAAAATTTACTGGTTGATTATGGAGTGCAAAGAATATGGAACCCTTCCCTTTGCTGGGGTTGCAAGAGCAGGATTTATTGCCATCCAATTCTTAAAATCTTTTGTGGAGATGGATATTATTAGTCAAGAAGATTATCATGCCTTTATGAATTCATTAGATACCATTAATAAAAAGATGAATGGCGATTTAAAGGCATACTACCAAGGGAATCTGGCTTATGAAGACTTTTTGTCACAATATGGGCATATCCGTCCGGGGACCTATGATATTTTATCAAAAAGGTATGATGAGGCATTTAACGAATATTTTGGTGAAAATATCTTTTTGACCATTGATGAGAAGGAAACTGTCTTTGAATTCTCAGAAGATGTCATGGATAAAATTAATCTGGAGCTGGAACAAAATGGACTTTCTATATCAGCAAAAGAGTTAATCAGCTTTATTAAAGAGGCCATTGAAGGCAGAGAGTATTCCAAGTTTGCCTTTACCCGTCTGGTAAGCCAGATTTTAAAGCTTATTGAAGAATTGGGCAACCATGTGGGTATTGCTGTTGAAGATATGGCTTATCTTGATATTTCCGTTGTGATGCAATTATATACGGATTTGTATGTTGGTGATATTGAAACCAGCTTTAGAGAAAATATCCGGCAAAATAAACTCCAATACCATACAGCACTTCAAATAAAGTTGCCAAGCATCATAGTGAATCCAAAGGATATCTATTCTTTTTCTTTATTGGGAGAAGAACCTAATTTTATTACACAAAAAACAGTTACCTCAGAGGTAATTACCCTAAGCAGTAAAAAAGCAGATATCAGGGGTAAAATTGTCTGTATTCAGTCAGCAGATCCAGGCTATGATTTTTTATTCTCCCAAAATATAGGTGGGCTTATTACCCAGTTTGGAGGAGTAAATTCACACATGGCAATTCGTTGTGCGGAGCTTGGAATACCGGCCATTATTGGTGTGGGAGAAAAAAATTTTATGGGGTGGAGTAAATGTACAAGATTAACCATAGACTGTGAAAAAAAACAGGTTATTGTTATTCAGTAGTGGAAATGATTAAATCCCTTCAAAAGATGGAGAGTGCTTATGGAGAGTATTATTTATACACAAAGAGTGGATTCTGTTACCAGTTATCAGGAAAAAAGGGATGCTGCGGATCAAAGAATTGTTGATTTTATTTCTGCCTGCGGCTATCTTCCCATTCCTTTGCCCAATAAACCTCAACTGGTAGAAGGCTTTCTTTCTCATATCCAGCCCATAGGTATTATTCTTACTGGTGGAAATAGTATTGTTAAATATGGAGGAAATGCACCAGAAAGAGATGCTATGGATAAAAAGCTGATTGAAATCAGCATTCAAAAGCAAATACCTTTGTATGGATTTTGCAGAGGAATGCAATCTATTTTGGACTACTTTGGAAATGACTTAGTGGATGTACAAGGACATGTGGCAAAACGCCACCAAATCATTAGAGATGGAAAAATCGATGAAGTAAACAGCTATCATCAGCAGGCCTGTATAAGGCTAAAGGATACTAGCGGCTTAATTTCTGTTGCAGAATCAGAAGATGGGGTGATTGAAGCTGTTAAACATAAACAATATCCTCTTTGGGGAAATATGTGGCATCCCGAAAGAGAAGATCCTTTTCATAAGCGTGATATGGAGAATCTTAAAAGGATAATGAAAAGCAGGAGAGTCTAAAATGAAAGCAATTATCTTAGCAGCAGGACAGGGAACAAGATTAAAAAAGTATACAAAGAATCTGCCAAAAGGAATGTTGTCCTTTATGGGAAAAACGATTATTGAACGGCAGATTGAACTTTATCGAAAGTGTGGGATTACAAAGATTATTGTTGTGACTGGTTTTGCAGCACACACAATTAATTATCCAGATATTGTATTTTATCATAATGAGGACTATGCACAAACCAATATGGTGACATCTTTTATGAAGGCAAAAGAAGAATTTGATGAAGAGATTATTGTGAGCTATTCAGATATTTTAGTTGAAGAGGCTATGCTTAGAAGCATGCTTAAGGTTCCTTTTGATTTTTCTGTGGCGGTAGATGATGGATGGAAAACTTATTGGCAAAAAAGGTATGGGAAAATCGAGTTTGATACGGAAAGCCTTTCCATTGATGCTTATGACAATATAACTGAACTGGGTCTGGAAAATCCTGATTTGGAAAAAATTGACGCAAGATACATTGGTTTACTCAAGTTTTCCCCAAAAGGCTTAGCCTATCTGGAACAACTGTTTTGCAAAGCCTGTGTAGAGTATGGAGATAAGCCCTGGCAGCAATCTGGAAAAAGTGTAAAACAGGCATATATGACGGATTTGTTAAACGCTATCATTGAATCGGGACAGAAAGTGAAGGCAGTCCGTTTCCAACACGGATGGATAGAATTTGATACGAATGAGGACTACGAGAAGGCCTGTGGATGGGTGGAGGATGGAAGCATAGAGGATTTGCTTCATCTGTAGTAACCATAGATAAAAAGGAGAAAGGAGAAAATGATAGTGGAAAAAGAAAAACAGGCAACAGGTGTATATAGAAGTATTTATACAATTGTGGAAGACATACGCCAGCACGGTCTGGTGATTTATGGGGCAGGATTTTGGGGAAAGATTACCTATCGAATATTTTCCCTTTTTGAACTGGTTCCTCTATGCTTTTGTGATGATGCACCTGAAAAGCAGAGGAAAAGTTTTCAGGATAAGGAGATTTCCATTCCTGTTCTTTCTTTAGACCAGGCAGCACATTTATATCCAGAGGCGGTTTATATTTCTGCGGTGTCTGGTCATGAAAAAGTTGGCTTCAGATCTATAATGAACCATCGATTAAAGGAACGAGGATTATATACTGAAAGCTCAGGTTTTCATCCCTTTCGTTATATATTTCTATTAGAAAAAGGTTGGGAAGCCTTACAAGAAACTCAGGTTTCTGCACAATCAGAAATTCATATAGAAGATATACATAATATGATTGTTTTAAACCATATGAGCAATAGTGGGGCTGTTTATTTTGATTCTCTATTAAATGGACATCCGAATATTCTTAATATTCCGGAACTTGGAGCTAGGGTTCGCTTAAAATGGCTTTATGAAAATCGTATAAAATATCTTGAAGGAAAAGAGTTAGTCGTAGAAATTGCAAGCCAAATGTTTCACTATTTTGAATCACAGTTTCCTGAAGAAAAATATATGAATGGGGGGAATAGTACAAGAATTGCATATCACTGGTTTAAAAATAAGGATGGAGAACGTGAAACAAGGATTTATATCGATACTTCAAAATTTATAAAATCTTTAAAGAATCTATTGTTGGAACGAGGTAAAATTTCCTTTGCTGTTTTTATAAAAGCCATTTATGCAGCTTATGCAAACGCCATTGGAAAGTTAGCAGCTTCTGATGGAAAACTTTGGATTTTTTATGACTGCCATAAGGCCAATTATGATATAAGTGAAATGGATACACTTTTAAACCAAAATGATTTTGAGCGGCTGGAATATTGGTTCATCATTCGGGAACCAATTCAACATTTATTTTCTATATTGAGACGCCATATCCTAGAGGCTGATGCAGGTTTTCTTTCTGTATGGAATAATCCGAGTAATTATTTGGATTGGATTTCCTCAGATTTGGGATTAATGTTAGAAAAAAATAAGTACACAGAGAATAAAATCATTAAGGTAGTACGTTTTGAAGATGCAAAATTAAAAACTTTACAGACTATGAAAGCAGTTTGTGAGTGGATGCAGATTCCTTTCGATCAATGTATGCTTAATACTACAATTAATGGAATAGAAGTTTATTTTCCAGCTTCGGCATCAGGAGAAAAGAAGGGAACAGTGATTGCAAGTAATGATACTACTTCTGTAGAGCGAAAAGATTTTTCTTCTTTATTTAGTAGTTTTGATTTATTTAGACTGAGTTTGATTTTCCATAATTTTAAGGAATCCTATGGTTATAGAAATGATATACCAAATTACACTAAATTTTCTTTTGAATGTTTAAAGGAACTTTTTCAATATCCTTTTAAGTTTGAAAGTACATTAGATAGTATTGCACTAAATTTATCCACAAAAAGTAATAAGTACGTTGCTAGTTTAGCTCCTTCACATGACCCTATTATTAAACTTTTTCTTGAATATGTGAGGACAGAAAAGCATGAGTTAATTACAGATATCATATGGCCGCTTGAAAATTAATTGTATATTAATAATAAGGAAACAGGTGATAAAAATTGGTTTATTGGATTACAGGTCTGTCCGGAGCCGGCAAAACGACCATTGGGAAACTGTGGTATGCAGAATTAAAAAAATACAGACAAAATGTGGTTTTCCT
>JAFXGR010000028.1 GCA_017520155.1 Lachnospiraceae bacterium | reverse complement strand
CGGGGGTTCGAATCACTTCGAGCACATTAGGATATGTAATTATATCCATATGGTGGGTATAGCGCAGTTGGTTAGCGCGCCAGATTGTGGCTCTGGAGGCCCTGGGTTCGAATCCCAGTATCCACCCTTTTTATCATGTTTGTGTCTGGGGTGACACGCTTGGTGTCATATATAGGGCTATCGCCAAGCGGTAAGGCACAGCACTTTGACTGCTGCAGTCGCTGGTTCGAATCCAGCTAGCCCTGTTTAAGTGTACTGCACTTATTATTAAAATGGGATATTAGCTCAGTCGGTAGAGCACTTGACTTTTAATCAAGTTGTCCGGGGTTCGAATCCCCGATGTCTCATTGTAAAAAAGATTGGAAGTGTTGATTTTTAAACACTTCCGTTTTTTTTGTCCAAAAATCTTTGAGTAAGTATTGAGTAAGTGATTTTTTCGTATAAATAAGCTGCTATTCTGATTATCAAATTGTCATCATCGCTTATATCTTTATCATACGAGTTGAATATAGTAAGAGAAAAGAACGGAATGAAAAACAAATGTATGGAAGATTATGGTGGTGTATGGCAATTGTATTGATTAACAGAAAATACAGAGAAAACTATTGATTTTTATAAGTCCCTGGGGTTTATTATGGACACGGCTATGGGATGTAGAGATTTTTCGAAATATTGTATTGACTAATTGACAATAAGTAATAAAATGATGTAATAGTTAAAAGCTTTAATCATAAGTCTATTGACTATTACATCATAAATTCATGAGGAGAAACTATGTGGTTTTTATTTGCAATATTATCTGCCATCTTTGCGGCTTTGACCTCTATCTTAGCAAAGATTGGAATTGATGGAGTAAACTCTAATCTGGCAACGGCCATTCGTACAGTGGTGGTTGTGATTATGGCCTGGGGAATGGTTTTTTTAACTAATACACAAAACGGAATCTTGGAAATCAGTAAAAGAAGCTGGCTGTTTCTTATTTTGTCCGGAATGGCAACAGGAGCCTCCTGGCTGTTTTACTATAAGGCATTGCAAATGGGGGAGGCATCCAAGGTTGTTCCCATAGATAAGCTAAGTGTGGTTTTTACTCTGATTCTGGCTTTTTTGTTTTTACAGGAACAAATCACCATGAAATCTCTGGTAGGATGTATACTGATTGCAGTAGGAACACTAATAATGGTACTGTAGTCTAAGAACATAAAAAAGTAGGAAGAAATGATGATAGTTAATTGGCTATAAAGAAAAAAGGGGAGTATTTATGAGAACCATGGAGTTTAAAATGGAACGTCAGGGACTGTTAAAGGAAGGAGACAGGATTACGGTAACAGAAGGTGTTCTTCCCAGTAATTATTATTATACCATTGATCCTTCCCTGGCCATGTCTGCCAATATCCCTTTTCGGGAACGACTTATGGTAAAGGAAGGCAAAGTGATGAGTATTATAGAGAATGAAAGGGGATTTTATGTAACGGCAGCCTTTGAAGATACTAATCCCAATGTGGGAAAATAAAATAGCAGACAATTAGTTTTATACTATTTAAAAGAAACAATTTATGACAGGAAGGGGTAAGGCTAAAGCGTTACAATAAGTAGATAAAAAGAAAAGCTTACTGTATATTTTTGAAAAGAGCTTTTAGATAATAACAGAAAAACAGGAGGAATTTATCATGAAAAAGATTGCAACAAATAAGGCACCGGCGGCTATCGGCCCCTACTCTCAGGCTATACAGGTGGATAAGTTTTTATTTGCCTCCGGACAGATTCCCATTAATCCGACCACAGGGAGTGTGGAGGCGGAAGGAATAGAAGCACAAACCAGGCAGGTAATGAAAAATATCGGTGCCGTGCTTGAGGAAGCAGGAATTGATTATACAAAGGTAGTAAAAACCACCTGCTTTTTGGCAGATATGGATGATTTTGCTGCCTTTAATAAGGTGTATGAAGAATACTTTACCGAAAAACCTGCCAGAAGCTGTGTGGCAGTAAAGCAGCTTCCCAAGAATGTACTTTGTGAAGTGGAAGTAATCGGATATTTGGGAGAATAGGCAGAGTTTATGAAACATAATGTAGTATTAATTGGTATGCCCGGCTGTGGAAAAAGTACAGTGGGTGTAGTGTTGGCTAAGGTGATAGGTCATCGTTTTATGGATTCTGATCTTTTGATTCAGGAAAAAACAGGACAGCTTCTACATGAAATTATTTCGGAAAAAGGGACAGAGGGATTTTTACAGATTGAAAATGAAATAAATGCTGAATTGGAAACCACCCGTACAGTTATTGCAACCGGAGGAAGTGTCATATATGGAAGAGAGGCAATGGAACATTTAAGAAAAATTGGCTACGTAGTCTATTTAAAGCTTTCCCCGGAAACCATTGAAACAAGATTGGGAGATTTAAATCAAAGAGGTGTGGCCATGAAGGAAGGACAGGGACTGAAGGAATTGTATGAGGAACGTGTCCCTCTTTATGAAAAATATGCTGATTTTGTTTTAAATTGTGAGGGAAAAGGTATTCGTCAAATTACAGAGGAGATTTCCCGACGATATAAGAGAAAAAGAAGTTAGAGGAGGAAGTGGGAATGAAAAAATCAGAACCGGTTAGTCTTCTTCTTCTTTTTCTGGCAGCCTTGATTTGGGGTGTTGCCTTTGTTGCACAAAGTGTGGGCATGGAGTTTGTAGGCCCCTTCACTTTTAATGGAGCCAGATTTTTATTGGGAGGAGCAGTACTTTTGCCCTTTGCTCTCATTAGACAACGAAAAAAGGAGGAAATACTGCAGGATAAGAGGGAAGAAGTAAGGAAACAAAGAAAAGTGACTCTTTTAGGGGGGATTTTTTGCGGAATTGCTATTTTTATTGCTTCCACTTTTCAGCAGGTAGGAATGCAGTATACTACGGTGGGAAAGGCCGGATTTATTACTGCACTTTACATTGTCATTGTTCCCTTTTTAGGAATTTTTTTGGGGAAAAAGGCAGCTTCCTTAGTTTGGTTTAGTGCAGCTTTGGCCACTGTGGGATTTTATTTTTTATGTATTACGGAAGGCTTTGTATTGGAAAAAGGAGATATTTTTATTTTTCTTTGTGCAGTCAGCTTTTCCTTTCATATTTTAATTATTGACCATTTTGCTCCTAAGGCTGATGGTGTGGCTCTATCCTGTATGCAGTTTTTATTCAGTGGTATTGTATCAACAGTAATTGCTTTACTGAAGGAGAAGATTACCATTAGTTCTCTGGGGCAGGCGGCACTTCCCATTGCTTATGCAGGTATTTTTTCCTGTGGTGTAGCCTATACCCTGCAGATCTTAGGACAGGCGAAGGTAAAACCAACCATAGCCTCTTTAATTTTAAGCCTGGAGGCGGTAATTTCTGTGTTGGCAGGCTGGTTATTTTTAAACGAAACCTTAACTTATCGTCAGCTGGCAGGTTGCGGTCTTGTGTCTTTAGCCGTGCTTTTGGCACAGCTTCCCATGAAAAAAATAGAGTAAAAACTGTTTGATTAGAGGAAGCTATCTTGAGCTTAAATTATGGATAATCTACATATAAAGATAATAAAAAGTGCATAAAGATAAAATTTTAGGAGATAGTAGTTTTAAGCTGCTATCTTTTTTATGGTATAGGAAAGTTTTTCTATGTGATAAAAAGTGCTCCGCAAGGATCGCATTGCAGCGGAAAGGAAAACGAGGAGTAAAGATGGACTATATAAAAGCGTTTTTAGTGGGTGGTTTAATTTGTGCCGCAGTACAGGTATTAATGGAAAAAACAAAGCTTCTTCCGGGAAGAATTATGGTTCTTTTGGTATGTTCGGGAGCAGTACTAAGCTTTTTGGGGATTTATCCCACATTTGTAGAATTTGCCGGTGCAGGAGCCTCTGTTCCCTTACTGGGCTTTGGAAATGTATTGATGGAGGGAGTAAAGGAGGCAGTGGATAAAGAGGGATTTTTAGGACTTTTTAAGGGAGGATTTACAGCCGGTGCTGTAGGTTGTAGTGCTGCCTTAATTTTTGGCTATCTGGCCAGTTTAATTACAGATTCCAAGATGAAGGATTAGAGAGAAAAAAATCTGGCTGTTGCATAAAAATGTCGCAAAAATAATAAATTTTGTTGCAGAAAAGTACAAAAGAGAAATTTTATGTTATAGTAAGTAAATAAGAATAAGAATAAGAAGGAGTAGCATAAAGTTATTCTGTTAATACGAAAGGGAGGAAAAGAAATGGAAAAAGGAATTTTGAGAAAACGATTGAAAGGATTACTGGCTTTAAGCTTAGCCTTTTATCTGATGTTTGGAAATGGGATACAGGTGTTGGCGGCTGAGTATGATGAGTATGATATTAATGCTTTGAATAACGATGATAGAATTTATGCAGGCAGTAAAATTAAATATTATCAAGCAATATATCAAAGTGGTGATAGTATTAAAGTAAAGAAACAAAATGGAATTAAAATTGATGGAGTTGAAAAGATAGCACAAAAAAATGAAGATGGAGATTATCCTACTAAAGAAGCTTTTTTTGAGGTTGAATCAAACTTAATAGTTATTCAAGGAATTACTTCTCCCTATGGTGAGATACAATTAAAAACAATTTATAATATTAAAGTGCAGCCATCCTCGACCCTAGGAGGAAGTACTACAGGTGGAAGAGACTATGTTAATGGTGACCCAGTTACAGTAACAGCTACTCCTAATACAGGATATAAATTTATAGGCTGGCAGGAAAGCGGACAGACAGTAAGTGAAGACAGTAGCTATACCTTTACAGTGAGCGGAGACAGAAATTTAGTAGCAGTATTTGATGAAGAAAAAGCGGACCAGGGAAATGGAACAGTTACTAATCCGGATAATCCAAATCCGGGAAATACACCACAAAATCCTCCGACTGACCCTAATGGAAATCAACAGGCAGCTAAAGCATCCTCCGGTGGAACCCATACTCATTCACTAAGATGGGAAATTGTACAGGAGCCCACAGAAACTGTGGATGGAAGAAGTGAGTATCGTTGTGAATGTGGCCATGTGGAAGCTGCACAGCCTATTTCCTTCTTTGGAGCAATTATCAAACGAATTATTAAATCCATTGAAGAGGCACCGCAAAATGGTACTGTAGTAGTGGAAAATAAGTTTTTACGCTGCCTTACAGATGAAATAATGGAAGCATTACATAAGAGAAGTGATGTAAATTTAGAGGTTAAATTTTCTGAACAGGGAGTAAATTATCATTTTCTGATTCCTGCCACAGCAGCACCTACAGAGGAGGAAGAATGGTTTGGTTACTTCTATCTTGGAGGACGATATGGCTGGCTTCAGTAAGAGAGGATAGCAGTCTAAATAGGGTTTAGAATGGGAAAGCTTAGTTTTTCATTAAAGAAAAAAAGAAAACGGTAGAAATATAGGGAAGATAATATGGAACTTACCATTTTATTGCCATGTTTAAATGAAGAAAAAACAGTTGCGGCCTGCGTTTTGCAGGCGGCAACTTTTTTGCATGAAAACAATATTAGGGGAGAGGTATTGGTCTGTGATAACCAAAGTAATGATAATTCTGTTCATTTAGCCAAAAAAGCAGGAGCAAGAGTAATTACCTGTAGTAAAAAAGGATATGGCAGTACTTTACAGGCAGGAATTAAAGGGGCAAAGGGAAGGTTTGTTATTATGGGTGATTGTGACTGTAGCTATCATTTTGATGAAATTTTTCCGATTTTGCAAGAATTAAGAAATGGCAGTGAACTGGTGGTGGGAGATAGATTTTTTCAAAAATGTGAAAAAAATGCTATGCCATTTTGGCACAAATATCTGGGAGTGCCTTTTTTATCCTTTTTGGGAAGATTATTTTTTTCCTGTAAAGTGAGAGATTTTCACTGTGGTCTGAGAGGAATAAAAAAAGAAAGTTATGAAGTGTTAAACTGCAAATATTCAGGAATGGAGTTTGCTACAGAAATGATTGGAAGAGCTTCCATGAAAGGACAGGTAATCTCTCAGGTACCGGTAAAGTTATATTGTGATCAAAGAGGGAGACCTTCTCATTTACGAAGTATTCGAGATGGTATGCGTCACTTGGCAGTAATCGTAACAAAGTGTAGGATATAAATAAAATTTAGAGAAAGGAAACAACGGTGAAATTTCTAAAAGAACACATATTACCTTTAATACTCATTTTTATAAGCACAGCTGCCATCTGTATCTTGGCATTAGTTACAACATCACTTATTGATAAAAATGTTATTAGACAAAACTGTAAAGAGAGCGCTGAATTTTTTTATGAAAGGGAATTATTTCCTTATTTGCTGGAGGATCAGTTTAATACAAGACAAGATAATTATGCAGACACAATTTTGGTGAATATCATGTATCATGTGGATAGAGAGCAGCTTTTGACTTCTTTGGTAAAAGCTCCTTATTATCAAAAGGAAGGAGAAAATGTACACTATAGTTTCTATGAGGCTTTACAAGAGGACAAAGAGCCTAATGTAGAATATTTTCGTTATTGGCACGGAGCCATGGTTCTTCTTCGACCACTGTTTATTTTTACTGATATAGAAGGAGCCAGGCTGGTATTGGGAAGTCTTCTTTTGGTATTAACCCTATTGGTAGGTATTTCTCTCCATAGAAAAGAAGAGACAGCCTTGGGGGTATGTTATCTTATAGCCAATTTATTGATTCAAAGCTGGATGTGTATGTTCTGCGTTGAATATATTACTACCTTTTTGATAATGAACAGTATAGTATTATGGATGATTTATTGTTGTGGAAAATATCAGAATAACAGAGTTTTGTTAAATAAGAAAAGTGGGGCTATTATGTGTGTAGCCGGAGTTACTACCTGCTTTTTTGATTTTCTTACTACAGAAACCATTACAATGACCATACCTCTTTTTATTTTATTGGTTCTGTTGTATAGGGCAAATAAGTTGGAAGAGATAAAAAAAGAATTAATTTTTTTGGTAACGAGGGGAATGATTTGGGGGATTTCCTATGGAGCTATGTTTAGTTTAAAATGGGCTATTGCAGCAGTATTTCTTGGAGGAGAGGCCTTTGGAAAAGCTGTAGAATCTGCATCAGTTCGTATGATTGGGACAGTAACTTTAGGAAACACCAATCTGGATGAAGTGGCAACTTCATGGGAGAGATTCATGGGAGCATTAATAAGAAACCAGGGAGCATTGTTTCCTTTTCGTGGGGAAATGAAAATGGGGGCAGCTATAGCTGCTTTTGGAGGAATCCTATTTCTTTCTTTTGCCATAATTTATTTGTTTCATTCCCGAAATATTTCTTATCAACTGATGGTATTAGCAGCCCTATTATGCCTGGTACCCTATGTAAGATATACAGTATTGGCAAATCATGCATACCTTCATTATTTTTTTACTTATAGAGCACAGCTTATTGTATTCTTTGTGCTTTTATTTTTTATATGGGAATTTGGATTGAAAAATATAGGTATGAAGAGAACAAAAAATAAAAGATAGTATACTTTAGATTAACAAAGTGATAAATTTTTCCACTTTAATTTGTTAAATAATTAAAGTTTTTCTTGCAATCTATGCTATCAGCATATAGAATATAAAAGAAAAAGCTAACTGTAGATAAAAGTATTAAGTGAGATCCTTGGCAAAGAGAAGTGAAGAGTTGAGGAGAGGTAAAAAGAGCTTAATGAGAAAAGCAGTTACAAAATACACAGGAGAAAAGAGGTAGTATATGGAAACATCAATGTTTTTTGGAACCATTTGGTCCTTGCTTCCTCCCATACTGGCCATTGTATTGGCTTTGATCACAAAAGAGGTATACAGCTCTTTATGTATCGGAGTAGGAGTGGGAGCATTATTGGTAGCAGGGTTTAAACCTTGGGAAACCTTTGTTACTTTTTACGATATTATGAAAGGCAGTATGAATCTGAATATTCTTATTTTTGATATTCTGCTGGGAATGATTATCGTGCTCATGGCAAAATCCGGCGGTTCTGCTGCTTACGGTCAGTGGGCAGGAAAAAAGATTAAGAGTAAAAAGAGTGCTCTTCTTGCCACCATGGGACTGGGCGTTTTAATTTTTGTGGATGATTATTTTAACTGTCTTACGGTAGGTTCAGTAATGCGTCCGGTAACAGATCGTTATAAGGTATCCCGTGCGAAATTAGCTTATATTATTGATGCGACAGCAGCGCCGGTATGTATTATTGCTCCTATTTCCAGCTGGGCTGCTGCAGTAAACTCTTATGTACCGGAGGATGCGGGAATTACAGGCTTCCAGCTGTTCTTAAGAACTATTCCTTATAATTTATATGCTTTGCTTACCTTATTTATGGTATTTTGGATTATCATTAGAAAATTTGACTTTGGGTTAATGAAAAAGCATGAAATCAATGCAGAAAAGGGTGATTTATTTACTTCAGGAGCAGAGGAGTTTGATAAGGTAGAGCAGGAAGACAGCAGCAAAAACGGTAAGGTAATGGATCTTGTATTACCGGTAGCGGTATTAATTGCTTCAGCCATTGGCGGAATGATTTATACAGGATATTTAGGCGGGGCTACAGATATTATTACAGCCTTCTCTGGCTGTGATGCAGAAACCAGCTTAATTTTTGCTACTACGGTTACTATTTTATTTATGATGGTATTGTACCTGCCAAGAAAGGTAGTCAGCTTTACCGGATTCATGGAAAGTATGGCAGAAGGCTTTAAACTTATGGTTCCTGCCTGTACAATTTTGATTTTTGCCTGGTCCTTAAAGGGAATGGGGGATGCTCTGGGAATTTCCACCTTTGTGGAAGGTGTAGTGGGAAGCAATACCTCCGCAACTGTAGTTATTCCTGCGATTATGTTTGCAGTGGCAATTTTCCTGGCCTTTTCCACAGGAACCAGCTGGGGAACCTTTGCCATCTTAGTTCCCATTGCAGTGGGAATGTTTAATCCGGCAACCAGCATGGAAATTATGATTATTTCTGTTTCTTCCATTTTAGCAGGAGCAGTATGCGGAGATCATATTTCTCCGATTTCCGATACTACGGTTATGTCCTCTGCGGGAGCGCAAAGTAATCATATTAATCACGTTTCCACGCAGATGCAGTATGCTGCCGTAGTTGCCGTAATTTGTATTATTGGTTATTTAGTTGCAGGTATTGTACAAAACTGGATAGTTGCTCTGGCAGTAAGCTTAGGAATTCTGATAGTGGTATTGGAGATTTTAAGAAAAAAATCTTTGGCAGAGTAGTGAGTCAAAAGAAATAATCGGTGATAGGATTTTAGTAATTACCATAAAAACAATAAATAGTGGTTGGATGGAGCAGGGAAAATCCTATGCTCCATCCTTTTTATATAAAAGGAGAAGGGAAAGATGAAAAACATAATCGCAACACCTTATATTAATCAGACACCGAAATACCCCACCGGCTGTGAAAGCGTATCTGCAGTAATGCTACTGCAGTATTTAGGATACTCCATTACACCGGAAGAATTTATTGATATTTATCTGGAGAAAAAGGCGTTTGAAAAAAAAGAGGGAATTCTTTACGGACCGGATCCTAATAAATATTTTTGCGGAAGTCCCTATGATGAGAATTCCTTTGGATGTTATGCGCCCGTATTAAAAAGAGCAATAGAAAAGGTGGTAAAAGAAGATTATCTGATAATTGATGAGACAGATACGGACTTGGAGGAGTTAAAAAGGGAATATCTGGATCAGGGGATGCCGGTAATTTTTTGGGCTTGCATTAAGATGAGAGAGCCCATTGTAGGACCATCCTGGGTTTTATTCGAAACAGAGGAAGAATTTACCTGGATTTCCAATGAGCATTGTATGCTTCTTGTGGGCTATGATGATGAGGGATATTATTTTCAGGATCCGGATGAAAACAGAGGGCTTATGCACTACGAAAAAAAATTAGTAGAAAATCGTCACAAAGCACAGTATAATATGGCTATAGGGATGAAAAGGAAGTAAATGTGCAATGAGTGAATTGAGAGATTTTTTTCCCGTGTGGAATAAATTAAATAAAAACCAGCAGGAAAAGCTGGAGACTACAGCAGTATTTAAAACTTATCATGAGGATGAAGTGGTACATAACGGAACAGAATGTTCAGGCTTTCTTATTGTAAAAAGCGGACAGCTAAGGGCCCATATTTCTTCCGAGGAAGGAAGGGAAATAACAGTCTACAGGCTTTTTGAACGGGATACCTGTATGTTTTCCGGTTCCTGTATGATGAGCAGTCTGCAGTTTGACATTACCATAGAGGCTGAGAAAAAGTCAGAGATATGGTTGATTCCGCCAAAAGTATTTCGTTCCCTAATGGATGAATCTACAGCGGTGGCTAATTTTATGAATGAGATTATGGCAACCCGTCTTTCGGATATTATGTGGCTGATTGAACAGGTAATGTGGAAAAGCTTTGATAAGAGACTGGCAGCTTTCTTAGTAGAAGAAAGCTCCATAGAGGAAAAGTCACAATTAAAGATTACCCATGAAAGAATTGCCAACCATTTAGGAACAGCAAGAGAAGTAGTAACCAGGATGCTGAAGTATTTTCAAAATGAAGGTATGGTGAAATTAACCAGAGGTACCATAGAGATTACTGATCTTAAAGCGTTAGAAGTACTTGGAGAGTAAAAATGCAAAAAACAGGGTTCTTTAAATAAAGAATCCTGTTTTTTTATGAGTATAATGCAATAGATTTAAGATTAATAGACTGTTATCTTATAATAAGTCTAAAATATCTTCCTTAGGTCTTGCGCCAAGAGTCTGGCTGATAATCTTCCCTTCCTTCATCACCACTAAAGTAGGAATGCTGATTACCTGAAAACGGGAAGCTAATTCTACTTCCTCATCAATATTAATTTTTCCTACTTTAATATCTTTTCTTTCTTCGGCAATTTCATCAATAATGGGACCTACCATACGACAGGGACCGCACCAGGGCGCCCAGAAATCTAAAAGTACGGTTTCCTTTGCTTCCAATACTTCTTTTGAAAAATTACTGTTTGTTATTTTCAGTGCCGCCATAATTATACCTCCGTAAAAATCTGTATTTTAAATTTTCTTGTAAGAGTGCTGTTTTATGTTAATCTGCACTCTGTGATCTGTTTATTTTTATCAGAAAAGTACAATCACCGTTGTGAAGCAATTTTTACCTGCCTTTATTGTACTTAACTTGTGAATTCATTATAAAAAAAGTGGACAAAAAAGGTCTGTGATAAAATCACCAACATTACTTTAAATTTTATTAGCACTCATCTATTGACAGTGCTAACAATTAATGTTATAAAGAGTTTAGAACAAGCAAGTCATAAGAATACTTTTCTTCTTATGGTCTACACTTGATAATAGGTACAGTTAATGTAAATTCAATGCATACAGGGAGGGTAAGTCTATGAATATTACAAAATTTACACAAAAATCCATAGAGGCAGTGGAACGCTGTGAAAAGCTTGCCTATGAATATGGAAATCAGGAAATTGAGCAGGAGCATCTTTTATATGCTCTCCTTACGTTAGAAGATAGTTTAATTTTAAAGCTTATTGAGAAAATGGAAATTCAAAAGGAGCATTTTCTTAACAGAAGCGAACAGGCGCTTAATAAAAGAGTAAAGGTTCAGGGAGCCCAGCTTTATGTGGGAAAAGATTTGAATAAGGTACTAATTTCCGCAGAAGAAGAAGCTAAGAACATGGGAGATGAATATGTATCGGTGGAACATCTATTTCTAACCATGATTAAGCATCCTAACCCACAAATCAAAGAGCTGTTTCGAGAGTATGGAATTACTACAGAGCGCTTTTTACAGGTATTATCTACCGTAAGAGGTAATCAGAGAGTTACCTCAGATAATCCGGAGGCAACCTATGATACCTTGGAAAAATACGGACAGGAGCTGGTGGAAAGAGCAAGAAATCAGAAGCTGGATCCGGTAATAGGAAGAGATGGAGAGATCCGTAATTTAATTCGTATTTTATCCAGAAAAACAAAAAATAATCCGGTATTGATTGGAGAGCCGGGAGTGGGAAAAACAGCAGTGGTGGAAGGTCTGGCCCAACGAATTGTTCAAAAGGACGTTCCCGCAGGACTTCAGGATAAAAAAATATTTGCTTTAGATATGGGAGCTTTAGTGGCAGGAGCAAAATATCGAGGAGAATTTGAAGAGCGGCTAAAAGCGGTATTGGAGGAAGTAAAGAAAAGTCAGGGACAGATTCTTTTGTTTATTGATGAGCTTCATACCATTGTGGGGGCAGGAAAGACTGACGGAGCTTTAGATGCGGGAAATATGTTAAAGCCTATGCTGGCCAGAGGGGAGCTTCATTGTATTGGTGCCACTACTTTAGATGAGTATCGCCAGTATATTGAAAAGGATCCTGCCCTGGAGCGAAGATTTCAGCCGGTTATGGTGCAGGAGCCTACGGTAGAGGATACCATTTCTATTTTAAGAGGATTGAAGGAACGTTATGAGGTGTATCATGGAGTTAAGATTTTAGATAATGCCTTGGTGAGTGCGGCAGTTTTATCTAATCGCTATATTTCAGATCGTTTTTTGCCGGATAAAGCCATTGATTTGGTAGATGAGGCTTGTGCATTGATTAAAACAGAGCTGGATAGTATGCCTACAGAGCTGGATGAACTTCGCCGCAAGGTTATGCAGATGGAAATTGAAGAGGCAGCCCTAAAGAAAGAAGATGATCGTTTAAGTAAGGAGCGGCTGGAACATTTACAAAAAGAACTGGCAGAATTAAAGGAAGAGTTTAATAATCGCTCTGCACAGTGGGAAAATGAAAAGGCAAGGGTAGAAAATTTGTCCTATTTAAGAGAAGAAATTGAAGAAATGAATCAGCAGATTCAGATTGCCCAAAGGGAAGGAAATTATGAGAAGGCAGCAGAACTAACCTATGGAAAACTTCCTGCTCTTAAGCAGCAGCTGGAGAAAGAAGAGGAGAAGGTAAGAAAACAGGAATTTAGTCTGGTACACGAAAATGTTTCTGAGGAAGAAATCGGAAAGATCGTCTCCAGATGGACAGGAATTCCCGTAGCAAAACTGACAGAAAGTGAGAGAAATAAGACCCTTCAGTTAGATCGGGAGTTAAGAAAACATGTAATTGGTCAAGAGGAGGGAGTTACTCTGGTAAGTGAAGCCATTATTCGTTCCAAAGCTGGGATAAAGGATCCTACCAAGCCCATTGGTTCCTTTCTGTTTTTAGGACCTACAGGAGTGGGGAAAACTCAGCTGGCTAAAAGTCTGGCGGTGCAGATGTTTGATGATGAGGCCAATATGGTGCGTATTGATATGAGTGAATATATGGAAAAGCATTCCGTATCCCGTTTAATCGGAGCTCCTCCCGGATATGTGGGATATGAAGAAGGGGGGCAGCTTACAGAGGCAGTACGAAGAAGACCTTATTGTGTGGTACTGTTTGATGAGGTGGAAAAGGCTCATCCTGATGTATTCAATGTGCTTTTACAGGTGTTGGATGATGGAAGAATTACCGATTCACAGGGACGTTATGTGGACTTTAAAAATACCATTTTGATTATGACCTCCAACATTGGAGCATCCTACCTTTTGGAAGGAATTTCTTCACAGGGAGAGATTAAGCCGGAGGCGAAAGAAGCAGTAATGAGAGAGCTTCAGACTCGTTTCAGACCGGAATTTTTAAATCGTCTGGATGAGACAATTTTATTTAAACCTCTGGGTAAGGAAAGTATCGAATCTATTATTGATTTGATCATGGAGGATCTGAATGAGAGATTGAAAGATCGGGAAATTACCTTAGAGCTTACCCCTGAGGCAAAGCATTATATTGTAGAAGAGGGCTATGATCCTGTTTATGGAGCAAGACCGTTAAAACGATTTGTACAAAAGCATGTGGAAACCCTGGCGGCAAAGATGATTTTGGCAGATCAAATAACCTCCGGAGAAGGAATTTTAATTGATTTGGATAAAAATAAGAACGAGCTTGGAGCAAAAATAAAGTAACCGTTCAGCAATGAACAATCATTAGCTGATTGGTCATGAGAAAGAATACGCCATCATGGGTATTCTTTCTCATGATAGATTATAAAAACTGGTTATACTCCGGCTGATAATGATAGTCAATCGTGTCCAGAGATTGTTCAACCTCCTTCTTGTCAAGTTGCAGATCCTCACATAAAGCATCGAAAGAGGCATATTGGTCTCTTAGCTTCAGATTTAAAAAGGATACCAGCATTACAGGATCTTTTGGTATATTCATGGTTACTCCTCCTTTCATAAAGGAAAATAAATTAAATGGTTATGAGATTAGGGAGTATTGCAGCATTTCATAAAGAAGTCTGCTTCCTTCTCTAATGGAATCAGGAAGTAATGCTCTGGCAACAAGCTTAGTTTCATTGTCAGAGAAGTCTGCTTTTTTCAGATGAGCATAATCTCCATCAATACTTTCCACAATATATTCAACTGCTTCAAACATAATTTTTCCTTGAAAAATCAAGTCCTCCTTTCATGATAGTATGGGAACTTCTTTAAGAAGCCTATAATTCAGATTTGCAGTACATAAAAGCAAAAATCCATATTATGGTTCAATACTATCATAAAATGGGAAAATCGCCAACTACAAGGAAAGGAAATAAAAATGTAACAAAATACTTGGAGAATGGAAAAATATGTGGTATAGGTATATAGATGATTCCAAGATAAACAATATTTTAATAGATAATAAAAAAGGAGAACAAAATGAGAGTAGGAATGGGATATGACGTCCATCGCTTAGTGGAAAATAGAAAATTAATTATTGGAGGAGTGGAAATTCCTTATGAAAAAGGGCTTTTAGGTCATTCCGATGCAGATGTACTTTTGCATGCTGTTTCGGATGCATTACTTGGAGCAGCTGCTCTTGGAGATATTGGTAAGCATTTTCCTGATACGGAGGAAAAATGGAAGGGAGCAGACAGTATGAAGCTTCTTGAACGGGTGGGAGAAATGCTGGAAGAAAAAATGTTTTTTGTGGAAAATATTGATGCTACAATTATTGCGCAGGCACCCAAAATGCGTCCTTATATTGATACCATGAGAGAAAACATTGCCCGTGTTCTTCACTTGAATGTGGAGCAGGTTAATATAAAAGCAACCACAGAAGAAGGGATGGGGTTTACCGGTGAGGGAAAGGGAATCTCTGCCCAGGCTATTTGTATGGTAGCCAGTCCTACAAATCTCTTTAATGAGAAGATGGAAGAAAGAAGCTGCAGTGGATGTACCGGTTGTCACAGAGGATAAGAAAGAGAAAGAAGGAGAAAAAAAGTTGAATATTCAACGCATTACAGGAGAGGAATGTGAATCCACAAGACCCCTTTGGGAAGAAGTATTTCGTGAGGATTCTAAGGAGTTTTTAGATTACTATTATCAATATAAGGCTCCCGGAAGTATTGGCTATGTGGAAGGGGAATATCCTTATAAAGCCATGATGTTCCGTAATCTTTATGAGCTTATGGTACAAAAGCAAAAAAGGGAAATTTCCTATCTGGTGGCAGTGGCTACCAGAAAAGAGTATCGTCATCAAGGATTGATGACAGCTCTTTTAATGGAATCCTTTCATCAAATGTATAAAGAAAAAAATCCCTTTACTTTTTTAATGCCGGCAGACCCTGCTATTTATGAGCCCTTTGATTTTTCCTATGTTTATGAGCGAGAAGTATGGGAGATTTCCGGGCAGTGGGCTGATTGCTTAGAGGGATTATGGGAAAATCCCTCCGAGGAAGAGCAAAAAGAAAAGCAAGAGGACTTACCAAGACTGCGGGCAGCTTCCCATGAAGAGCCTGGCTGTGATTTACTTAAGCTTTGGGTAAAGGAAAGTGGCTGTGATCTGCTTAGTGTAAGGAAGAAGATAGAAGAAGGAAAAGTTCATACTTTATGGGAAGAAATTATTGTATTTTCTCACCAATGGCTTAGCAAAAGATATGAGGTGTATGCTTATCGAAGCCGGGATTATTATGAAAGACAGATAAAAGAGCTGCTTTCCCAAAACGGAGATATTTTTGTGGCAAAAAAAGAGGGAAGGATAGAAGGAATCTTTTTGTATGCCAGAGAAGGGGACGAGATAAGTATTCAGGAGGTAATGGAAAGTACAGAAGGACTGTTTTCTTTTTTTACAAAGCAGGAAAAGACAAAGCCCATTATTATGGCCAGAATCATCCATTTGGAGGAGATGCTGAAGCTGGTAAGATGTTCGGAGAGAAAAAGTATCCTTATGGAAGTGGAGGACCCTCTTATTCCTCAAAATGAAGGAGTTTACAGAGTGGAGATGACACCAAGGGGAAGCAGTGTGGTAAAACTGGAAGAACCAAGAGAAGCGGAAGAATACTGGCATATAAAAGAGTTGGCACCAAAGTTATTAAGAAAAGTATTTTTAAACGAGATTGTATAAGGTGTTGACAAAAAGGAAAGGATTTCATATCCTAATACGTAAGAGTGATTAAAGGAAAAAGGCAAGGAACGAAAGAGTAGAAAATTCTAAATGCAGCAGAGAGGGAGTGTCATCGGCTGAAAGCATTCCCGGCAGGAGGATTTTTGAAGTGCATTCGGGAGCTGCTTCGGTGAATTAATTTAGCCGAAGACGAATTCTTCACGTTACGAAGAAAAGGGAGGGGAAGATTCCCCTAACTAGAGTGGAACCGCGGATAAACTTCGTCTCTAATAGGAGATGAAGTTTTTTTTTATCCTATAGGAAAGTTCTTCCGGCAGGATAAAAATGCTCTGTAAGGATTGCACGGCAGCAGAATGGAAAAGGATACTTCGTATCCCGCCACAGGCAGAGAATAGGCGTTTACGTGTATTCTTTCTTAGGAGAGAAGAAAAGAGGTAAAGAGATGTCATTGATCAAATATATAAAGGAAGAGATGGAGATAATCAAAGAGCGAGATGCGGCAATTCATTCTCCTTGGGAAGTCTTTTTGTATCCCAGCTTTAAGGTTATGCTTCATTATCGTCTGGCACATAAATTATATTTAAGTGAAAAATATTTCCTGGCCAGATGGATTTCCCAAAGAGCAGTAAGAAAAACAGGAATTGAAATTCATCCCGGAGCCCAGATTGGAAAAGGATTATTTATTGATCACGGCAATGGGGTAATTATAGGAGAAACCACCATTATAGGGGATAACTGCACCTTATATCAGGGGGTAACCCTGGGAGGTACAGGTAAGGAGCTGGGAAAACGTCATCCTACCATAGGGAATAATGTAATGATCAGCGCGGGAGCTAAGGTTCTTGGTTCCTTTAAAATCGGAGATAATTCCAAAATCGGAGCGGGAAGTGTGGTGCTTCATGAGGTACCTCCCAATTCCACGGTGGTAGGTGTTCCCGGAAGAGTGGTGGAGCGCCAGAAAAAGCATGCACCTCAGCTTACCTTAGATCATGGAAATTTACCGGATCCGGTGCAGGAAGATTTATGCAATTTAAGGAAGGCAAATATTACCCTAAACAATCGTATTGCACAATTGGAGCAGCAGATGGAGCTTTTACTTAAGGAAAATAATGGTCATAATTTTTCAAAAAAAGAAGAGGGAAAATAATCCCTGCCTAGAAGTAAATTTCATTATGGGGGTGTGATGTAACAGAAAGGAACAAAGATTAAGGGATGCTTAAAGACAGCTAAATCCCTGGTACAGATAGTTACAAAACAGAGTCGATATGCTATAATTGATAAGTCAAAGAAAAGAAAAAGACCCAAAAGAAAGGATTATTATATGAAGATATACAATACTCTAACTAAGAGAAAAGAAGAGTTCGTTCCCTTAGAGGAAGGAAAGGTAAAAATGTATGTATGCGGTCCTACAGTGTACAATCTCATTCATATTGGAAATGCCCGGCCCATGATCGTATTTGATACGGTAAGACGATATATGGAGCATAAGGGTTATGAGGTAAATTATGTTTCCAACTTTACGGATGTGGACGATAAAATTATTAAAAAGGCAGCAGAAGAGGGGGTAGATTCCTCGGTAATTTCTGAACGTTATATTGAAGAATGTAAAAAGGATATGGAGGCTTTAAATGTGAAACCTGCGACCACACATCCTTTGGCCACAAAAGAAATTGACGGAATGGTAGATATGATTTCTACCCTGATTCGTAAAAAATATGCTTATCCTGCAAAGGATGGTACAGTATATTACCGAACAAGAAGTTTTCAGGGCTATGGTAAGCTTTCCCATAAAAATCTGGATGATCTTCAGGGAGGAAACCGCTCCTTATTAGTTTCCGGAGAGGAGCAAAAGGAAGATCCATTGGATTTTGTACTGTGGAAGCCAAGAAAAGCGGGAGAGCCTGCTTGGCATTCTCCCTGGTGTGACGGTCGTCCCGGATGGCACATTGAATGTAGTGTAATGAGTAAACGTTATCTTGGAGAAGAAATTGATATTCATGCAGGAGGAGAGGATCTGGTATTTCCTCATCATGAAAATGAAATAGCGCAGTCAGAAGCTGCCAACGGAAAGAATTTTGCAAAATACTGGATGCATAATGCGTTCTTAAATATTGACAATAAAAAAATGTCAAAATCTGCAGGAAATTTCTTTACCGTAAGAGATATCAGCGAAAAATATGATTTACAGGTGCTTCGTTTCTTTATGCTTTCTGCTCACTACAGAAGTCCCCTTAATTTTTCTGCAGAATTAATGGAAGCGGCAAAAAATGGTTTGGAAAGAATAGTAACGGCAGCAGGAAGATTAGGGGAGCTTTTAACTAAGGCAAAAGAAGGAGAACTGACCAAAGAAGAAACAGAGCTTTTAACAGAGGCAAAGACCTTTATGGAAAAATATGAAGGGGCAATGGAGGATGATTTTAACACAGCAGATGCCATTTCCGCTATTTTTGAGCTGGTAAAATTTGCCAACACTAATGCGGGAGAGGATAATACCAAAGAATTCATCCGGGCTTTAGCTTCTCAGCTGTCCGTAATGGCAGAAATCTGCGGATTAGTTTTGGAAAAGAAGGAAGAAATATTAGCAGAAGAGGTAGAACAGCTGATTCAGGAAAGACAGCAGGCAAGAAAAGAGAAAAATTTTGCCAGAGCAGATGAAATCAGAAATCAATTGTTGGAACAGGGAATTATTTTAGAGGATACTCGTGAAGGTGTAAAATGGAAGAGAGCTTAAGCTTGTTGGAACAAATCAGAGAAGAGTTTTCTTTGGAGAGTAGGGACTTAAGAACCTACTCTCCTCTTACCTTAGCTTTTTTGGGAGACTGTGTTTTTGATCTTGTGATTCGTACTGTAGTGGTGGAGAGGGCAAATCAACCGGCACATCAGCTGCATCAAAAGAAAAGCAGAATTGTAAAAGCAAAAACCCAGGCGGAATTGGCACAGATTCTATGGGAGTATTTAACAGAAGAGGAGCAGGCAGTATACAAGAGAGGAAGAAATGCCAAATCAGGTACCAGTGCAAAAAATGCCAGTATTACAGATTATCGAAAGGCTACGGGACTGGAGGCTTTAATGGGGTATTGGTATTTAAAGGGTGAAAATGAGAGAATGATTCATCTTATTCACAAAGGCTTGGAGAAGTTAAAGGTATGGTAAACACTTGTGCACCTTCTCTGAAATAAAAAGGAGAAGGGAAGTCTATAGGAGAAGATATGGGATATCAGGAATTAACGATTGAAGGAAGAAATGCGGTAATAGAAGCATTTCGAAGCGGAAAAACAGTGGACAAACTTTTTATCCTGGATGGCTGTCAGGATGGACCGGTAATGACCATTAAGAGAGAGGCAAAGAAGCAGGATACCCTGGTAAAATATGTGACTAAGGAGCGTTTGGACCAGCTTTCCCCTACAAAAAAACATCAAGGTGTGGTGGCAGTAATTGCAGCCTATGAATATGCAGAGGTGGAGGATATCTTGGAGAGGGCAAGAACAAAGCAGGAGCCTCCTTTTATCTTTTTACTGGATAATATTGAAGATCCCCATAATTTGGGTGCGATTATCAGAACGGCTAATCTGGCAGGAGCCCATGGAGTGATTATTCCCAAAAACAGAGCGGTAGGTCTAACTGCTACGGTAGCAAGAACCTCAGCCGGGGCCTTAAATTATACACCGGTGGCTAAGGTAACCAATATAGGAAAAACCATTGAGGAACTGAAAAAAGAGGGACTTTGGTTTGTTTGTGCGGATATGGGAGGAGAAACCATGTATCGCCTGGATTTAAAGGGGCCTATAGGGTTGGTAATCGGAAATGAAGGGGAAGGGGTAAGCCGTTTAGTAAAGGAAAAATGTGATTACGTTGCCTCTATTCCCATGAAGGGAGAAATTGACTCCTTAAATGCCTCCGTAGCAGCAGGAGTTCTGGCTTATGAAATTGTAAGACAGAGACTGCAGTAGGAGGGAAAATGGAGAGGGAAAAGTATGTGGGAATATCAGATGAGGAATTGATTCTTCGATATCGTGACGGAGAGGAAGAAGCGATTGATTATTTGATTAATAAGTATAAAAATCTGGTGCGAAAAAAAGCAGGTTCCATGTTTTTAATCGGAGGGGATCATGACGATTTGATTCAGGAAGGAATGCTTGGGATGTTTAAGGCAGTGAGAGATTATGATGTGGGAAGAGACGTGAATTTTTTTACCTTTGCAGATCTTTGTGTTTCCAGACAAATCTATACTGCTGTTCAGGCTTCTAATCGAAAGAAACATTTGCCCTTAAATACCTATATTTCAATTTACGGACAAGTATCCAGAGAGGAAGAGGGAGAAGGAGAAAGTCCTATATTTTTAAACAGGATTTTAGGTACACAGGAAGAGAATCCGGAAGAAATGGTACTTGCTCAGGAGCGCCTGGAGGATATAGAAGCAGCCATAGAGCAGGAATTAAGCAGTTTTGAAAGAAAGGTATTTGAACTGCATCTTACGGGAATGACCTATACGGAGATTGCTAAGGTTTTGGGGCGGGATGAGAAATCTACAGATAATGCGCTGCAAAGAATTAAGGTAAAAATTCGTAAAATAATAAGAGATTAAGGGGAATTATGGAAACATATTTCCTCTTTTTTAATGGACATTTAAATTGGAGCCTCAACGCTTACCACTGTATGTGTATTTTTACCTATTGTATTTACCGAAGGAATTGCAAGACAGCTTTTTGTGGATATGGGACTTACCATGGCCTATTCCCTGTTGGCCAGTCTGGCAGTGGCAGTAACTGTAGTGCCTTCCCTGCGGCTACCGTATTGGGAAAAATAAAGGAAGAAAAAGAAAGTGGATTTTTCGTAAAATTGGGAAATAGAGATGAAAAAATATTAGATACTCTTTTAAACAGAAAAATTCCTGTTCTTTTGTTTGTTTTTCTTTTGTTTGGGGCAAGTATTTATCTGGCCTTATCAATGCCCCTGAAAGAATATGATGTTTTTGTTACAAAGGAAACTGAAGAGTCTATGGGGATGGAGGAGCTGAAGAATCTGGAAATAGAGTCTACGGATAAAGAAGGAAAGAAAAACAGAATTTTACTTTCAGAATTAGCAGACTTTATCACAAGGGAAGGGCATGACTTTTCCTATTTATCCTGTAGTTAATTTAACTGTTGTATCAGAAAACAAAAAAAGCCCGTTTTTCTTAAATGAATAAGAAAAACGGACATGTAAAAAAGCTGATAACGGGAATCGAACACTTCCCGAAATGTTTTTAAACACAAAAAATATTGAAAAAAGGAGGGTTTTTAGTAGTTCCGTAATTTAAAGAATATTTTTAAACCAGTTTTAAACCACTTTTAAATTTTATTAAAAATGACAGGAGATAGGGTAGGAAAAGGTAAAACCTTTTCCTTTTTAGAAGGATTTTTTTAAAAAATATATATTAAAATTTGTATCAATTTTTAATTTTATCCTACCAAAAAAGGAAGGATTCTATCCGAATCCTCCCTTCCCTAAATATTATTTTTTATAATAATTATTAAAAAGTTTTCCTAAATCTTTAATCAAATTACTATTAAATTTTTCTTCATATGCAACACAAATATAAGAGGAAAGTGAAATAGAAAAGATGTTCTTAAGAAATTATTTCTTGGGAACATCTTTTTTAGTGCACCTTGCGGCGCACGTCGCTAAAGGGTGAAAGTCTAGCAGCGGGACGGCATTATCACCGTCCCGCTGCTTGGGTTTGGGTTTATGATTCTGTTTCTTTCCGTTTTCTGAAATAGAGGTAACCGCCTCCCAGGGCCAGTGCCGCAAGCAGCACCGCGATACCCGCAAACAGCCCGCCCGATTTGCTCTGCGATTCTGTTGCGTCATCCGGCGCGGGGGCCACAACTTCCGGCTCAACCACACCGGGGATATCCTTCTCGATATCTTTCTTGGCATCCTCAGTGGTGTCTGCCAAGCCTCTGCGGGGATCAGTGATCTCCGGCTTGCCATCGGGCGTCGTGATGATGCTTACGTTAGCAGGCGCTTCTACTTCAAGAGGTTCTCCCCCTGTGTTGAGGTCGACGTGTTTAAGAGATACCTGTACATCTCCGAAATCATAGTCCTTCAGATAGGAAAGTGGATAGAAGATGCGATTGGGCTCATTCAGCGCCTTTCCTGCCGGGATATTAATGGTATCGCCGCCGTTCCAGTGGATCTCTAGCATTATGTCGCCGCGCTCACGCAGGGCTGCCATCACATAAGCGGGCATCCGGTCATAGT
>JAFXGR010000027.1 GCA_017520155.1 Lachnospiraceae bacterium | reverse complement strand
GATCCATCAATACTATTACCAACAATATAAAATCCCCGAAGCCACTGGAATAATACATTATTTTTTTTGCACTCTAATTCTACTAATCTTCTCAACGCATTTTTACTAATTCCATATTTACTTAACGGATTACACGGTGTATCCTCTTTTATACTTCCCTCAAAAAAGCCAATCTCATGCATAGAACCCATAGCTACGATTTTTTTAATAGCTCTATCTGTCACTTCATTAGCATCTGTACACTCCATCATATTACGTATAAATTCAAAATGTCTGGGAAGATCTCCAATATGATTATCTGAATCATGCATAAATCCATCTCTCCAAGCCATATGAACCAAAACATCTGGCTTGCCAAAGAACTTATATGGATTATCTATTTCAAATAGATCAACACATATTACATTGGCTCTTTTATCAATATAATCGTCTCGTAAATCTGTTGCTATAACATTTAAACCTCTATCTAGTAACTCTTTAACAACACCCTTTCCAAGATATCCATTTGCTCCGGTTACTAAAATTTTCATATAGTCCCTCTCCCTTTATTAAATATATAAAAAGACTAAACATTAAATATATCTTTTATCCAACCATGAATGGAATATTTATCATATAGACAATCATCCATATGGATATATTCTTTATATAAATTTTCTCTGTCAATTGAAATTTCATTTCGTGAAATTATAATTTGATTAGATGGTACATAAAAGTCATAATGTCTAATTTTTGAATTTGTTGTAATAATTTTTTTACACAATCCTAACATTTCAATTGTTCTCATTGTTAATCCTGTTTGCTTTGGATGATTTATATCCAATACACATCTTGAACATGCTGATACCTTTGCAAACTCTTCCATTTTCATAGGTTTAATATGAATATACTTTTTTTCAATTTTTCTAAATGAAGGTTCCATTAACCATCTTAAACAGTACATTAATTTTCCTGGAACATATAAGTATATAAAATATGAAATATTATTAATATCACAAAAACTTATTAAATTTAATAAAATTTTTGCACGATCAGAATGGATTGTGCCCACAAAGGATATATCATACATTCCATCTAAACACTGTGGAATACCTACAGTAGTTAATTGTTTATCTGTAGAACTCTCATTAGATCTTTTATTATTTTCAAAAGCAGGGACAAAAAACAATGGCCTAAACTCCATTCCGTATTTTTTACAATCTTCTAAGTCAAAAGAATATAACCTATCAAAATGTCCAAAGTATTGTTTAATCTTTTTATTTTTTGTTGAGTCCCACATATAAAGTAATAATTTAGCATGGGGAAATTCTTTTTTTAGCAGTGATATTTCTCCCCTGCTTACTGCTTCAGAATTAATAAATAAAATAAAATCAGGTTTAAACAATTTTTCCTTATTAACAATATGGCTATAATAGTTTCTTATCTTATGTTTTACTAAACATCTTGCCTTACGAATTAATATTTTTTCTAAGGATGATGGTCTTGGTCTTTCATCATACAGATGAACGATTGCTCCCATTTTTTCCAGCTCTTTTTTTATCGCCTTATCGTAACCAAAAAAATTAGGAGCAAAAATTAGTATTTTTTTCCCTACAGCATTAAACATAATCAGCCTCTTAAAAGTTTGCTATCCGTTTTTTATTCATTCTTTTACTTTTACCTAGTTCGAATCCCTCTGTACTCTCTGGCATAAACATAATCTTTATTGTAAGAAGAATTAATTTTAAATCCAATATAAAAGACTGATTTTCAATATACAAGAGATCTAATCTTAGCTTATCATACGCAGAAGTATTGTATTTGCCATAAATCTGTGCGTAACCAGTGAGTCCACCAAGAACCTTCATGCGATAAGCAAATTCTGGAACCTCTTTTGTATACTGCTCCACATGCTCCACTCGCTCCGGTCTTGGACCCACAATACTCATATCTCCCTTTAAGATATTGATAAACTGTGGCATTTCATCCAGCCTTGTTTTACGGATTAAATTACCAATTCTGGTGATTCTTGAATCATTCTTCGTACAAGGAGTACATCCTTCCTTTTCCGCATCCACAATCATACTCCTAAATTTGAGAATCTGGAATACCCTGCCATCCTTAGTACATCGCTTCTGCTTAAAGAATACCGGTCCACCATCCTCTAGCTTAATACAAAGTGCGATAATCAATAAGACAGGAGAGGTGATAATAAGAACTAAGGAGGAAAGAATAACATCCAATACTCTCTTCTTCCAGTAGCCCATCCTATTCTCATAAATATACTCATATTTCATCAGGGGGGTATCCAGAAGATGCTTTGCTACACATCCTCTAAACATAATATCTCCTACTGTAGGAGACGCATAGAAGGCTTTTTTATGTTCAATACAATGAGCCATGTATCTTGCACGCAGCTTTTCATCCATTTCGTACAATACAACCACATCGTAGCTATCTTTCTTTTTTAAAAATGTTTCTTTATCATCTTCTTCCTGCCAAAGCTCTATGATATAAAACAGATGATGGTATTTACGAAGCAATCTCTCCTTAAACTCTTCTACTTCCTCTTTTGTTATGTGCTTCCCATAAATAATCACTGTATTCTTAGGGGGTATATGACGAATCATATACTGCTTGGTGAAGGTTACCAGAAAGGAAGTTCCTATAATCTGCATAACCACTGTCATTATTCCCGGAAGAATATTTACATAACGATTATGAATAAGGCAACACTCTGCATAAAGAATAAAATCTGCAATCCCAAAGGATAAGACCTGAGAAAAAATCGTCTCTCCAATCTCTGATGAGGCAATGCGGTAAGCCTTATACAGATTACACAGGGAAAGATAGATAATAGCAAAAATGACTGCACTTAATACTCCTCCAAGCACATAGAAGGTATCAAAGGCATACTCGTTATAATAGCCAAACCAAACACTAAGGAACAGTGAAATATTCCATACAGTTAAAAATCGTTTTGCATTTTTTGTAATACTCTTTTTTTCCAATGTTTTGCCCCTCTTTTGATAACAACCTCCCGGTTTCCCGGGAGGCTCTTTTGAAACCAACGTTTTCTTTTCAAATGTCACTAGTTGAAATTCAGCTGAATCTCAATTATATTTTACTGACCAGTTTTGGGAGCTTTTACTGCACCTGCTGCTGCCTGTGCTGCATCAACTACCATGATTGCTACTGGAGAGAAGTTTGTAAATGTTCCGTTAATTGTAAGGTCTGCACCAAGTGTTCCCTGTCCAACTAATTCCCATGTAGCCTGAGCGTTGCTCATTCTATGAAGAACATATACATAATCACCAGCTTTTGCATTGCTAACTTTGATGGGAACAGTTACGCTGGACTGTCCTGCAGGAATATCAACCTTAAGGTCAAATGCTGCAGCAAGTTTAGCGTTTGTGTTCACACCAAAAGCTGCCATGATGGAAGCATCGCTTGTAACTCTTCCAACTTCATCAAATACTTCTTTGGTAAGTGCTACTACCTTTGCACCCTGCATAGGTACGGAAGCATTAGCCTTTGAAGCCTTTGATTCTGCCTGAGGGCTTGGAGCCGCCATTACGGGAAGCACCATAGCTGCTGCCAAAGCGATTACTAATAAAGCTTTGTATAATTTTTTCATGGGGTATCCTCCTCCTTTCATAAAATGTTGGTTTCTTCTATATCAAATGAGTTACCTCATTTAATATCTTTACTTTCCACCTTGTCATAGAATATCTCAATGACAAGATTCTTTAGCTTTTCCTCATCAGGATAAAACTCTTCATTTTTTTCACCCATGGCTGATTCTCCTGCTATTCCTCTGATATTTTCCACCTTAAAGTCATAGTCTGTCAGGGTACCTGCCAAATAGGTAATTTCATCCAGCTTTAAACTGGTTACTATATGCTGATCCACCTTCCCGTAAAGGGTAAGGGGAAAGGTAATATCTTCTTTAATCTTACTTTTTAATTTTTCTACATAAGCCAATAGGTACTGCTTCTGTCTCTCAATTCTCGCGATGTTGGTACCAAGCTCTCCTGATTCCTCTTCCCTTTCTCTAATATAGAGTAGAGAATCTTCTCCTTTCAGAAGAATCTTTGCCCCTTCCTGCCACTGACTGCGATACTTGGTCATATCCTCCAAAATCGTAACCTCCACGCCGCCTACTGCATCGTTCAAGGTGGCAATAGACTGCATATCCAAAGCTCCATAGCCATGAATGGGTATACCATAGAAGAGATCAGAAATTTTCTCCTCCATTAGCACACAGCTCTTCTCTCTTCCGTCACCATAGGCGTATTGAAGAGCCAGCTGCTTTTTCTCTTCTCCAAGGTAAACTCCGGCTTCATCATATATTTCGATATTTGTCATGGTATCTCGATTAATGGCAATTACATCAATCTTCTCTGCCTTTGGATTTACCACAATCATTAAAATAGCATCTGCCTGGCCTGCCTTACCCGGCGTTTTCTCCTTGCTTATTCCTGCTCTAGAATCCACTCCCATACAAAGGAAGGTCATGATTTCCTTATTATACTCATAAACCTGTCCATCCACCAGAATCTGCCCTTCCTGTAATTCCAAGGGCTCCTCCTGCTCTAATACCTCTGTATCGTTCAACTGGGTAGAAAGCTCTGTATTGGCTACCTGGGTAGCATGCTTTTTCAAGCTGTTTTTTCCAAAACTCTTAACCACCACAAAAGCACTGAAAAAAACGGCAATCACACAGCAAAGAATCAGGCCTGCAATAATCAGCTTTTCTGTCAAGCCACTGATACGTACCTTATTGCTTCCATATCCTTTTTTCGACATAAAATCTTTACTCCTAAAGAAGTATTTCTCTTTTCCTAATTCTCATCTAACACAGCCTGTACCAGTAACCGCTTATCAGCCTGATTGGCGATACAGGTAACCAGGGTAATAATCTTATCCTCTGACGTTACTTCTAGTCCCTCTCTAAAGTTGGCATTCATGGAACGCATTCCCTGGATATCTTTAAGATAGGTAGAATAAACAGCCTCATCAGCAAAGTTAAAGCTGTACATCAGATGACGGTCATCATAAATATACGCTGCAAATATGGTATAACTTAATTCCTTATCTGGAGTATAAATATACACCTTGGAATTTTGCTCAAAAAATGAGGCATCCTCATATTTATGTAAGCCGGCAAACATAGTTCCGTTTTTCATGTTATGGCCGTAAATCACTGTATTATTATCTGTAAACTCCTTGGAGTTCATATTTTCTGTATAAATACATCCGGGATAACCATAGGAACCGTCAATATTATAATTGAGATAATAAGTATTATCCGTGGGATGCTGTAAGATCGGGTAGTCAATAGATGTTCCCGGCACAGTAATCCAGGCATATACATCAGGATTTACCTTCCACATTCCCGCAAAATCCACAGGACAGCCCTCATAAACAGCTCCCGCTTCCGTACTTTCCAAAGCTTCCTCTGCAGTTTCTTCTTCTGTAGACTCTTCCACCACTTCCTCTGCCACCGCTTCTTCTGTAGGCTCTTCCACTGTCTTCTCTGCTTCATCCTCTTCTTTTTTATGTTGATCGTAAAGGGCTTCCATCTCCTCCTGAGTCATCACCGGCTTAGGAGCAGCATAGGTGGCTTCCAGCGCCTTCTGCTCTGCTCTCTCCTTTAACAGCTTAACCCCAAAGATACCGCCTACTACAGCACATACTACTAAAATACTGGCTGTATATACTATTACTTTTCTCAAAAAACTTTGTTTCATTTTATCTCCTATTCCCTGCTCCCTACTGTACTTCAATGGTAATAGGAACCGGGGCTGATTCATTGCCGTCACTGTCCTTTACGGTTACGGTTACGGCATAATTTCCTACTGTATTACGATCATACTCTCCATGGATTCTTAGTGTTCCAAAGAGTGTACCATAATCATCCTTGTCATCGGTAAGAGAACCGATAATATTCACCCATGCAGGATCCATACCTTTTGTGGTTTTTACTCTGCCCTCCTTAAAGGTAAGAGCAGGTCTTCCCTGATTCTGGGCCGCTCTTTGACGTGTCCCCTCTGCTGCCTCTCCTGCCCTTGGTAGTGCCTCTGCTTCCTGCTGCTGTTCTTCTTCAGCAGCTTCCTCTTCCCCGGACTCCTCCAACGAAGCTTCCTCCTCAGAGTCTTGCTGTTGTTCTGCCTCAGCCTCCTCCGGCACATCCTCTTCAGAAGCCTCCTCTTCTTCTACAGCCTGTTGCTGCGCTTCTTCTTCAACAACTTCTTCCACTGTATTCTCAACTACTTCCGTAATAGGAGGAATAGCCTCTTCTTCCACAGCTCTAACCAGGTAGGTAAGCTGTCGATTCAGCTTTCCAACGTTTCCGGAGGCATCACTGACACCATAGGTAATCACCGCAGTTTCCTTTTCCTTATCTGTTATAATCTTTTCTATAATGATATTTTCATCCAGATTGCCATCCTTATTATCCCAGGCGCTGACTCCAAGGAAAAGCTCCTCTTCTGCCATATCATCTTCATAAATTAATTCTGTTTCATTAATCGTAATCTCCGGAGCCGTAGTATCTCTTCTTTGGTAGAAGAACATTCCGCCTCCCCACAAAAAGATGGCAAGAACAATAGCTGCTATCGTAAAACCTTTTATCTTCATCGTACACCTTTATTTTTCGTAATCACTGCCGTAATACTTGCCATAGTACTTACCATAGTACTTACCATAATAACTCTTCTGACTAATATTAACCTTGTTTAATACCACTCCCAAAATTCTGCATTCTGCCACCTCCAGCTGCTCCTTTACCTTTTGGGCAAATTTATAGCTGATTTCATTACTGGCCACAACAATCATACAGCCATCGCACTGCTTTGCTACTACAGCACTGTCGATAACGCTTCCCAGTGGCGGTGTATCAATGATAACGTAATCAAAGATTCCCCGCAGTTGCTTTACCATAGAGGTAAAATACTTTCCTCCCAAAAGCTCACTGGGATTTGGTGGTACAGGGCCGGAAAAGGCCACATACAGGTTTTTTATATTGGTTCCGCAAAATACTTCTTCAAAGCGACGCTGTCCACTAAGATAATGGGTTAAGCCCAGCTTAACTGCTCCTGTTTTATAACGTCCTACTAATACAGACTTTCTTAAGTCCGCATCAATTAATATCACTCGTTTTCCGCTTTCTGCAACGGATTTCGCCAGATTCATGGATACACTGGATTTTCCTTCATTAGGCGTACAGCTGGTAATGGCAATAACCTTAATATCATCTCCTGCAAACTCCAAATTGGCACGAAGGGTCTTGTAGGCCTCCTTGGTTCTAAAATCCATTTCATGCTCTTCTTTTAAGGTTACCATCTGCATGGTATCGGTACCGTTTCCTATCCGTACCTCTTTGATTTCATTTTGTTCTCTCATTTCTTCTTCCCTGACTATCTAAATTTATTTTTTCTGTCTCTCTTTATTTCTTACTTGTCTTTGCTTTTTGCTGTCCATTCTGGGTATCCAGAGGAATCAACGCCAGGGTACTAAGCCCCAAATATCTCTCCACATCGTCACCGGTTTTAATGGTATCGTCCAAAAAGAAGAAAATCAGAATAATAGCAGTGACAAAAAAGGCTCCGAGAACACCTCCGATGGCTGTCCATTTAAATACACTGGGCCCCGCCTTTTCCATAGGAAGGTTGGCCGTTTCTACTACATTTACCGCTTCAATATCCATTACATTTTTGATATGAACAGCCGCCTCCTCCCGGATGCTGTTGGCAATTTCCATGGCCATAACCGGATCCAAATCTGTTACGGTAATCGCAAGGATTCGGGTATCTGTAGGTGTGGTTACGCTTACCTTATTCAGTAAGGCTTCATAATCCATTCCTTCATATATGGTCTCCAGCTGCAATTTATGAATTACCTTTTCCAGTACCAAACGACTTTTAATCAGCTCCGCATAGTCCTTGGTCAGCTGTGTTCCCAGCTGTACATCGGAGTAGGTTACTGTATTTTCCTGCTGCTTGTTTAAAATATAGATTTTTGTTGTAGATTCGTAGGTTGGGGGAATCAAAAAAGCACTGATTCCAAATCCTATTGCGGCGGTCACTATTCCCACTAGGATAATCAGCCAGCATTTGCTGATTAAAAGAATAAAGACCTCCCGTAAATCTATTTCAATTTCATCTACCTGGTTATTCACTTTTTCCACTTCCCAAACCTTCGCTTTCTTCTATATTCTTTTCATCTGATGAAAGGATGCCCCTTGTCCTCCTCTACCACGGAATTAGGGATGAATTCCTGCTTCCGTATTCCCTAAACAGTAGTTAAGGCTATTTAAAGTCACTTGCACCAAGCACTTCAGTGCTCTATTAGACCAACACCCAATAATATAGTGCACTATACTAGATACTGCGATCTTCAATGACTGCCCTGGGATTAGCAAAAAGAATCTTCTCCGCCTTCTTCTCTCCCAGCTTTTTCACCAGCACCTGAGCTGCCTCCTTAAGCTTAGGGCTGCGTTTTCCCATACTATGAGAATCAGAAGAAATAAAATCCAGCAGTTCCTTTTTCATCAGGTATCTGCCTCTTTTCCCCATTTCATCAAACATTCCCTTAGTAATAGTAGCAGAATTCACCTGAATCAAAGCTCCATGCTCCTTAATTCTCTTCAGCTTCTCTTTATTCTTAAAAAGACACTCATACCGCTCCGTATGCGCCAAAATAGGAGTATAGCCATAGCTTACCAGCTTAAGTATCCCATTTCTTAAGTAGCTGTATTCTGTCATAGGATCAAACTCCACAAGAACATAATGACTTCCTGCCATGGTATTCACCATTCCCTGTTCCACCAGCTCTTCTGCTTCACTTCGGTAATAAAGTTCATTACCGGGATATAGTTTAATAAAAAAACCCAATTCCGTCATCGCTTCTTCCAATACGGAAATGGATTCTAATATCTTCTCTTTTGAGGCACTTTTTTTGCTCACAAAAAAATGAGGGGTGGCGATAATTTCTCGAATACCCTCTTCCCATGCCTGTTTTAACATTGCTTTGCTTTCCTCCACATCCCTAGCACCATCATCCAGTCCAGGTAATATGTGGCTATGTAAGTCAATGAACCCTTTCATACTTGCCCCTCTTTAGTAAAATATTTACTACTATAAATATAGTAAGTATTATTACTTTAGTCAAGCACTAATTTTTGTACAAAATGTTACATTTTTATAGTCTTTGTCGTTTTTAGGATTTTTTTCTTGTAAAATCCTGTAACAAAACAATAAAAAACCACAATATCTCTGTGGTTAAAAGAATTGTGGTTTTTTATTATGAGTAACCGAATACTGACGATTGCGTTTTATTGCTTTATCTGCTTAAATTTATCATACCCTTGAAAATAGAGTTAAAATGTTCTGTAATACTTCACTATCTCCCATGAAAAAGGCTGTTCTATGATAGAAATTCTATCTACAGAACAGCCTTTAAATTAAGGTCTCTTATGCTTTATTTACTTCATTACAGTTAGTCCATTCCTTATCGTATTATCACCGGATAAGTAACCTGAACATTTTTGGAATTTCCGGCCTGATCCTTCAGCTCCACTTCAAATTTCAAGTTCCATTTCTTACCTTTTTGAAGAATCTGCTTCACTCCGATTCTGCCAAGCTGTATTCTTGGCATAACCTCTCCTTCATCCCAGAAATCTTGTCCTAATATTCCTAAATCATTAGTATAATTTAACAAGGTAATCTTGCTGACCTTCATGGGATACTTCTTATCCAATAAAGCATTAAAGGTAAGAATTAATTCATTATTACGTTCTTCATATAATACATTCCCCTGTGATTCAATAAGGACAGAGGCCTTTCCTTGTGTCACCTTAATTTTCTCTGCTTTGGTATATACTCTGCAGGAGCCTATTCTGTGATCTAATACCTCAAAAACAGGTATTACCTCATAATTAAGCTTTGTAGAATAGGTTGTCCATGGATTTGTATAAATATATAAACATCCGCTTAATCCATCCCACTCCGTGCGGAACATATCTTTATCTTTTCCTGCCAATTCACCATGGGTAACTACACCTGACAAGCCGTTAACCTTGGGTTTGTATACCAGTACACTTCCTGTTCTGTCTAAAACATCCAGCTTTCCTTGCTTACTGATTGTAACACATTTTTCTGGTGCCTTAGCCTTTAAATTAACAGTAAAATCAGCTGAAAGCTGCTTATCTAAGTCATGGAATTTTATCGTAAGTCTATATTTGTATGTGCCATCCTTTGGAAGATCTTTTGCCTCAGTCACATTAAATCTGGTTACAATCTCTGAGGTATCACGCCAGAATTCCAGCTGTATACTGTTGTTTAAAGCTTCCCTTGATTTGGCATCCTGTCCGGCAAAGAGAATTTCAGCATTATGTAAATTAATGGCACTATTTTCCAGCTTCACCTTTGCATAGGCAGTCTGTCTGTCAAAAACAGAAGGATGGGTATTTAATTCCAGCTTTTTCTTTTCCAGAGCAAGCTTAGGTTCCTTTATTACTGTTGCCAAAGTTGTACTAACCTTAACCGCTTTTCTCCAACCTACTTCTTTGACGGAAACTTCCAGCTTATCGGAAGCTGCCAGCTTGGTTTTTAACTCAACAAAAACACCCCTATCTGTTCTTTTTAATTCATACTGATTTTTCTTTAAATTTACACTAATTCCTTCCGGTGTTATCTCTCTTTGTGCAGTCTTACTCTCCTGCCACTGCATTTCCTGAATAAATACAGAACTCTGAGTTGTCTTATTGATAATCATGAATTCTTCACCGGTAAGATTGAAATTAGGATAAAAGGTAAACTTCTTGCTTTCAAATTCAAGCTTTGGTGCTTTCTCTTCCACTGCTACAGTGATATTTTTTTCTACCGGTTTTTCATATCCCTCCAGGTAAATCTGAACTACGGCTTTTTTCCCGGAAAAATTAGTTTCATTTTTTGGTTTAATCCATTGGGTTGCTCCGCTGTCATCCACAGACATCAATTCATAATCACAGATACCATTTTTCTGTGCTATTAAATTGACAGAAGTAATTTTCTCTGTAGAATTGATGGTCAGCATTCCAAAGCCGTCCCTTGATTCATTGGTATAGAAGGTATTCACCTTTTTATTTTGCTTAACCGTAAGCTTTGGCATAACATCGGTAATACTGATTGTAATATTTAGTTTCGCATCCAGTATTTTCTCCAGCTGCTGTCCATTTACTTTTCGATAAACAGGAAACTCCAGTGCTAATTTATAATTTCCTTTCTCTGCACTCTTATTGGATAAGCTTACGTATCCATGTACAATTCCTTCCAATTCTTCCTGATTCGAACCATTTAGGGTAACAAATTCAAAATTATTTGCTCCCGTTCCTGTCAGCTTAATTTCCCCTCTCTTGACTATGGTTTCTTTTCCTAGAACAATGGGAATATCTGCTGCTTTTTCGCTCAGGTTCTTGTTGATTTTCACTACTCCACCGTGGTAATCCGGTCTGGGATCAGCTATCTCTCTAAGCTGAAGGATAGTCTGACTCTTAATCTCATCTGCTGCAGTAACTGATAATCTGCACATGCCATAGCCGGTAATTTCATAGGGTACTGAAGTGACTACATAAGTCTGATTTTCCTTTCCTTCTTCTCCTTGTATTTCCTCCATTACCTC
>JAFXGR010000026.1 GCA_017520155.1 Lachnospiraceae bacterium | reverse complement strand
TACAAGATTCCTGTACATAAACCGTTAAACCGATTACATTCTTTGCCTGCTTAACTGCCTCAGTAAGCACATGCATTTCCGGCTCACCTAAGGTCATATTTCTCCATTTTTCATTTTCTGAAGTAACTGCTACCGCTTCTTTTGCGGTGGTGTCTGCCGCCTGATCTCCCTGGGCTGCTGCACCTTCACCTTTTTGCATATCATTTAATTCTTTAATTAAAACTTCGTTATCATTAGTTCCTTCATCTCCGCTTTCCTGAATATTAGATAAATATTCATCTAAAGCATCTAAACACTGGAACAGACAGTCAATCATAGAAGCATTAACTTTGATATGACCGTTACGCACCTCTGAGAATACATTTTCCATATCATGGGTCAAATTCTGCATTCTCTTATAGCCCATGGTTCCTGCCATTCCCTTTAAAGAATGAGCTGCTCTGAACACTTCATTAATGGTATCCATATTTTCAGAGTTTTGTTCAAGCTCCAGAATTTGTGTGTTCAAGGTCTGTAAATGTTCCTTTGTTTCATCAATAAAAATCTCCAGATACTGACTTACATCCATACTAATTTACCCCCACTCGTAAAATAATTTCCTGTGCAATCTGATCTAAAGACACAACCTGATCGGATAGGCCTGCTCTCTTAACACTTCTTGGCATTCCATATACCACACAGCTTTGTTCGTCCTGTGAAATCACGTGCACCTTTTTTTTGCTCTTCAGATTAATAATCCCCTCTGTTCCGTCAGATCCCATTCCTGTCATCACCACACAAACGACTTCATCATATTTACATTTTACAAGAGACTCATACATATAATTTGCACAGGGCTTAACTCCCTCTCTGGAAGGTTCATCAGTATAATGGATAGTTGCTCTTCCCTGGCGTTCCACCACATTTAAGTGGCTTCCTCCTTTGGCAACGTAAACCCATCCCTTCTTTAATTCATCCCCTTCTTCTGCCTCTTTTACATGTAAGGAACTAAGTGAATCTAATCTTTCTGCCATAGATTTTGTAAATCCCATGGGCATATGCTGTACAAGAACAACGGGTGCATCCAGGTTCTCAGGGAGTCTTGGTATTACCGACTGTAAGGACTTAGGTCCTCCCGTAGAACTGGCAATGGCAACAATCTGTTTTCCTGCAATAGATGTTCCCTTTTTCTTTACTAATTCCACAATTTTTTTTGTGTTTTGTGTATCTTCTCTTGTAAATACCTTTGTAAAGACGGGTGGATTTGAATTAGCTACCGCATTCAATGTTCTTAAAAAGTTGGCAACAAATTCTTCACCCCTACAATCCAAAGCACGATCCGGTTTATGTACGAAGTCCAAAGCTCCAAGTTCCAAGGCATCCAGGGTGGTTTGCGCCCCTTCCTTAGTATCAGTGCTGGCCATCATAATACGAACGGAAATCTTGGCTTTTCTAAGTTCTTTTAAAAGCTCCAGACCATTCATTTTAGGCATATTTACATCTAAAACAACAGCATCATAGGTATTCTTTTTGATTAACTCCAAAGCCTCCAGACCGTTTGTTGCACGATCTACAACCCGTAAATCTTTGTCTGACTCTATTATATCACAAAGGACCCTTCTCATAAGTGCAGAGTCATCAACCAGCAATATTTTTTTCATCTTTTTATCCTCCTAATGCCAGCTATTATTCTTTCTTCTTCTTCGCTCATCCTCAAATATAAATTGTATAATTTCTTCTCTTGTGGAATTGGAGATAATCTCAAAACGGACACGTACTTCTTTTTTTTCATTCCCTTTTGTCACTTCCTTGCTGCTGAGAACTCTTCCCAATGCCTGTATTTCTTTTAGCACTCCCCGAGATTCTAATTTGACACAACAGATAATGTCTTCTCCTGCTTCATACATCTGCTCTGTTAAGAAACGAATTCCACCGCCTCCAATATCAATAGCAATTCCCGGCACCCCCGGTAAATCACGATCCCAAACCAGTCTTTCCTTTTCCGCATCCTCCAACCTTCTGGTGGTAATGGGAAGAGAGCAGCTGTAACGATAATACTCCCGTCTTTGATATTTTTTTATGGGGGTTACTAATTCAACAACCTGTAAATAAATATTTCCACTCTTATAACGCTCTATAATTCTTACATCACTTTGGAACATCCCATTTGATGTAAAGGCCACAACACTATACATGGAATTAACAGGAAGGAGAATTAATTTTCCCTGCTCTATAGGCATCAGAATCTCTACTTTATCTTCTCCCAACACCTGATTAATTTGGCTGATATAAATTCTATCCTTCTCACCATCCTTTTTAGGTCCCTTTCGTATTGGATGTAATTCGATTTTTGATCCCGGTGAAAATAATTTATCAATCATAGCTATCTCTCCACTTTTCGCTTTCTAGTTATATCGATTTTTTCCCTGAAATAATATGGGAAAAAAATGCTGCCATTCCTCTTTTTTGTATGGTCTTTTCCTCTCCCATTAATCTGGCTGCAATTTCTTCATAGGCTACGGAAGATTTTGCTTTTGGGTGTAGAATAGATACCGGTGTCTGCTGCATAACTGCCTGTGCCAGCTGACTGTCCATAGGCACCGCACCTAAATAGGAAATAGGAATTTTTAAATACTTTTTCACTACAAGTTCCAGTTTATTAAAAAGCTGTTCTCCTTCTCCCGTTTTATTCACCCTGTTGGCCACCATTTTTATTTTGGAGACCTCTCTGGAAAATCTGGGATGACGATTCAATGCTTTCAATAAGGAATAGGAATCTGTTATGGATGTAGGTTCCGGAGTGGTTACTAAAATAATTTCTCCACTGGCTACCAAAAACTCTAATACAGCATCGGAAATTCCTGCTCCCGTATCAATGATAATTACATCAGCCAATGCATCCAGCTGTGCTAAATTCTGAATAATATAAGTAAGATAGTCACGGCTTAAATTTGCCATACCCACTATTCCTGAGCCTCCGGAAATAAATCCTACTTCTCCTGCTCCCCAGCTGATAATTTCCGTGATATTTTTTCCTTTATAAATCAAATCCGAAAGATTGTGCTTGGGAACCGTGCCAAACATAACCTCTATATTGGCCATACCAAAATCTGCATCAAGAATAATTACACGCTTTCCTTTTTTCTTAAACTGTAAGGCTAAATTAATGGAGGTATTGGATTTTCCCACGCCTCCTTTTCCGCTGGTTACCGTAATTACCCTTGCCAGAGGACGTGTAATATTTTGATTTGCTTTGATAATATTTCGTAATTGTTCTGCCTGGTCCATTATAGTTCTCCTTATCCTTGGCTTAATTACTACTTAAAATTTGTTTTACCGTTGTCTGTGGATTAAAGGAGGAAATATCATTAGGTACATTTTGTCCACAGGTTACATAAGACAGAGGAGCATTTGTGTGCAGATGAAGATTATAAAGATTTCCTAATGCAGTGGTCTCATCCAATTTAGTAAAGATTAACTGAAACTGGTGTACATCTTTATATGAGTCTGCAATCTGCACTAAGTCAGAATATTTTGTTGTTGCACTTACTACTAAATATACTTCCTTCTCTATAGAATCATCTGTTGCGGTAATAAAATCACGAATACCGTTTCTTAAATCTTCATTATGATGAGAATGTCCTGCTGTATCAATTAATATATAATCCATTTCCTTAAATTCTTCCACTGCCTGAAGAATTTCCTCCGGTGTATAAACAACCCGGAAGGGAACTTCTAAAATATTTGCATAAGTTCTTAACTGCTCCGCCGCTGCAATTCGATAGGTATCTGCTGTCAGTAAGGCAATCTTCTTTTTTTCTTCGATGGCGAATTTACTGGATAATTTTGCAATGGTAGTTGTTTTTCCTACACCTGTAGGTCCCACAAAATAAATTAATTTCGGCTTGTTTTCAGATGGTTCAATTAATTTTGCCTGTCCGAATTTAAGGATCATTTTTTGATAGATATTAGACAGAGCCACATCCATCTGCATATCCGGTTTTCCTTTTTTTTGTACATCATCAATTAATTCATTGGCATATTTCTCCAGTACCTCATTGTGAATCATAGTGTTATACAAAAGCTTCATAAAAGCCAGAATTTCTTTGGATTCCTGCTCTTCTTTCTTTTCTTCCTCTTCTGTCTCTTTCATCTCAGTCTTATTAAGCTGCTGCTGCAAAAGAAGCTGAAGACCATCTAATTTTTCAACTATGGCTTTTCCCGTATCGTCCATTCCTTCCCATTCCTTTTTTACGGTCAGGGGCTCTTCCTTTTTTTCCCAAAGTGAGCTTGGTACAATCGGCGCGGGAGTTTCTTTTTTAACCGGTGCTTTTACCTGTTGTTTTCGCTCCTGCTCCGTTTCCTGCGCTACGGTAACCTCCATCATTAAACTGCCGAATAAGCCCATAAATCCTTTTTTCTTTATCTGCTTAACATTCATGATGACAATATTTTCACCAAGTTCTTTTTTCGCAGTCTCTATGGCTTCCCTTTCTGTTTTTGCCTGAAATTTCTTTATGATCATATATAGTTCTTCCTTATGAATCGTATTAAGCTGTAATCATACCTACTGATTGCAGTTCCACATCATTTGCAATTTCATTATAGGAAATGATAATCAGATCTCTGTAATATTCTTCTGTCAATCGTTTAAAGTAGATTCTTACAATAGGTGAAGTAATGACAATGGGTGTTTTTCCCATATTTTCCAGTTTTTTTATTTCTGTTTCCACCGACTTAATTATACTTCTGGAGGTTTCCGGATCTAAAGATAAATAAGCTCCCTGCTCCGTTTGTTTTACACTCTTCATAATTTCCTGCTCTAAGGCGGGATCCAAAGTTACCACACTTGTAGTTTCTCTTGGTGAAAAGAATTTACTGGAAATTGCCCGTTTCAGATTTTGTCTTACGTATTCCGTTAAAATATCCGTATCTCTGCTGGTTGAGGCATAATCTGCCAAAGTCTCAAAAATAGTAAGCAAATCTCGTATGGAGATTCCTTCCTTTAATAAATTCTGCAATACCTTTTGCACTTCGCCTAATCCCAATACCTTGGGGATCAATTCGTCTACCAAAACAGGGTTTGTATCCTTTAAATTGTTTACCAGATTCTGTACATCCTGACGAGTAAGAAGCTCCGATACATGCTGACGAATTACTTCGGTCAAATGGGTTGCAATAATGGAAGGAGGATCTACTACGGTATATCCAAGACTTTCCGCTCTTTCCCTTTGTCCTTCCGTAATCCAAATAGCCGGTAGGTGGAAGGAGGGTTCATAAGTGGGAATACCGGTAATTTCTTCCTCTACAAAGCCGGGATTCATGGCCATATAATGGTCAAATAAAATCTCTCCCTCACTAACCTGGATTCCTTTTATTTTAATAATATATTGATTGGGATTTAGCTGTATGTTATCACGAAGACGAATAATGGGAACCACCATCCCCAGCTCTAAAGCCACCTGCCTACGAATCATTACTACACGATCCAGCAAGTCACCTCCCTGATTTACATCTGCAAGAGGAATAATCCCATAACCGAATTCCAACTCAATGGGATCCACCTGTAATAAGCTGTTAACATTTTCCGGCTGTCTGATTTCTTCCGCTTCTATTTCATCCATATCTGCTTCCGATTCTATTTTTGCCGTTTCTATGGTACTTTCCATCATTCTTGCTGAAATAACAAAAAGCATTCCTATCCCCACAAAAACAATGTTATTAAGGGGCGTAATCAATCCTAATGTGGCAAGGGTAATTCCTACAAGATACATTACCTTTGGCAAACCGAAAAGCTGATTCATTAAAACATTTCCGAAGTCTGCATCCTTACTTCCCTTAGTAACCAAAATACCTGTGGATAGGGAAATCAAAAGAGAGGGAATCTGGCTTACCAGACCATCACCAATCGTTAAAATAGTATATTTATCTACTGCAGCTCCAACATCCATTCCCTGACGTAATACTCCCATGGCAATACCGCCCACAATATTAACTACAGTAATCAATAAACCTGCCAAAGCATCTCCCTTTACGTATTTTACCGCACCATCCATGGAACCAAAAAAGCTGGATTCCTGCTGTATTTTCTCTCTTCTTCTTTTTGCCTCCTCATCGGTAATAGCTCCTGTATTTAAATCGGCATCAATAGCCATCTGCTTACCGGGCATAGCATCTAAAGTAAATCTTGCAGTTACTTCAGCAACACGCTCGGAACCTTTATTGATTACCATAAACTGAATCATAATCAGAATGATAAAAATAATGATACCGATAATTAAATCTCCTCCGCCTACAAATTCACCGAAGGTAGCCACCACGTTTCCCGGGTCTCCTGTACCCAGAATTAACTTTGTTGAGGATACGTTTAAGGCTATTCTGAAAATGGTTGTAAACAAAAGAATAGTAGGGAAAAATGACATATCCAATACTTCTCTTGTGAACATACACCGAAACAGGATTAATAATGCTATCGCAATATTAAACGCCAAAAGAACATCTAATATTCCCGGTGGAACTGTAATAATAAACATTATAATAGCTGTTAGCAAATACAGTGCAACACCTATATCAGCCTTTTTCATGAAACCATTTCCCTTCTTTTTAACTAATTTATCTGCTTTCTCTGATTATACCTTACCTTGCAGATGATATACAAATGCCAGTACTTCTGCCACTGCCTGATACAGTTCCGGAGGAACCATCTCTCCTACCTCTACATTGGCATATAACATTCTGGCCAGAGGTTTATTTTCCACTATTTCTACCTTATGCTCTTTGGCAATTTCTTTAATCTTCATGGCCAGGGAATCCTGTCCCTTGGCAACAACAACCGGTGCATCACTGGTTGCAGGATCATATTTAATTGCTACAGCATAATGGGTGGGGTTTGTAATAACTACGTCTGCCTGAGGAAGAGCCTGCATCATTCTTCTTCTGCTGGCTTCCATCATCTTTTGACGTATTTTACCTTTGATTTGAGGATCTCCTTCCTGGTTTTTATACTCTTCCTTAACCTCTTGCTTTGTCATTTTCATATCTTCTTTAAATTTCCATTTCTGATACAAAAAATCAGCCATGGCAAAGATCATGTAAACTGCTGCAATTCTAATCCCCAAATCAGTTACTATTTTTAATAATTTTATCAGTACAGACATAATATCCATACTGTAAAATAAAAAAATACCGCTTATTTCTTTTTTTAAAAAACCATATGACATATAGCCGATAATTAAAATTTTTGCTAAAGATTTCACCAGTTCCACAAGTGAGTTGGCGGAAAAAATCTTTTGAAATCCCTTTATGGGATTTAGTTTTGATAATTTCGGCATTAAGGGTTTGCTGGTGGGACGCCATTTCACCTGAATTAAATCACTTAACAATGCCACCAAAAATCCTACGATAAAAATAGGAGCAATAATAATCATAAGCTGCAATATGGCATGACGCAGTAAAATAATCATACCATTCATGGGAGCAGTTCCTCCCACTAAGCTTCCTATTTCAGGAATTCGATTATAGATATTGGAAAATGTTTCCATAAAGTTGGTTCCCATTTTCCCTGTCCATAATTTCAACACCAAAAACAGAGCCAACAGCCCTAATCCATTGGCAATTTCTCTGGATTTTGCTACCTGCCCTTCCTTTCTGGCATCATCTAATTTCTTTTGAGTCGCAGGTTCTGTTTTTTCTCCCCCGGGCCCATCTTTTGCAAAGAATTGTAAGTTATATTCCAGTATCACATCATTGCCTCCACAAAAGAAACCATCATAGTTTTCATTTCTGTATAAATCATATCTGCTACCTGAGGAAGCAAAATTGTTGTAAAAAACAATACACACAATCCTACAAACACCTTAATCTGAATTCCTACAGCAAACATGTTCATCTGGGGAGCAACCTTGGCTAAAATTCCCAGTACTGCATTTAATATAATCATCACTGCGAACAGGGGAAGGCATATACGAAATCCGATCAAGATATAATCAGCTAAAAACTTCATTATTACATTAAATAATCTATCCGGCAAAAAAAGTGCCTGTCCCACCGGAATTAATTCATAGCTTTCCACCAATGCTTTTATTATATATTGATACATTCCGGAAACCATCAATAACAAAAGCACTCCATATTGGTACAGCATCCCGGATATGCTCATATTTTCCCTGGTCATAGGGTCCATAAGACTGGCCATGGAAAGCCCTGTTTCCATATCCATAATACGACCTGCAAAACTAATAATTGTGGTACAAATATTACATCCATAACCCATCAAAAGTCCTGCTGTAGCCTCTTTCAATACAAGAACAGCATATCCATAAACAGTTTTATATTCCAAAACAGGTCTTTCCTGTACTGTCTGATAGATTAAAAGTGAAACAAAAATACTAAGTCCAACCTTTACTCTCGCCGGAATTCCCTTTGTCCCATAAAAAGGTGCAATAAAGATAAGACAAGAAACTCTGCATAAAATCAGCAGGTAGTACTCCAGCTCCACCATTGAAAAACTATAATTAATCATAACCTACCTTATATATATGGAGAAATCAGACCAAAGACCAACCATATATTCTACCATCATATTCAACATCCAGTGTCCCAAAAAAATTAAGGAAATAAATATTGCCAAAATCTTTGGTACAAAGGTTAATGTTTGTTCCTGGATACTGGTAACCGTTTGGAAAATACTTACGATAAGTCCTACTACCAAAGAAACCAACAATACAGGAGCAGCTGTAATACAGACAACATAGAGAGCTCTATTACAGATTTCAACAACAGTATCTATTGTCATTTTACCTATCTCCTATTTACATTACTTAACTAATAAAATGTTTTTACCAGATTTCCTATTACTAAATTCCATCCATCTGCCAGGACAAACAACAAAATCTTAAAGGGCAGCGAAATTGTGGTAGGCGGAAGCATCATCATACCCATGCTCATTAATGCCGAAGCGATAACCATATCAATTACAATGAATGGTATATAAATAATGAAACCAATAATGAAGGCCACTCTAAGCTCACTGACAATAAAGCTGGGGATTAAAACAGAATTGGGAATTTCATCAATATCTTCAGTCCATTCTTCTCCCGCTATATCAAGAAAGAGTTTTACATCCTTTCTCTGGGTCTGGCCGTACATAAACTCTCGCAGAGGTTCCATTCCCTTTTCCAATGCTTCTTCTTGTGTAATTTCTCCCGCTTCTAAAGGTTTTATGGCCTCCTCATTAATCTGGGTGATAATAGGATTCATAATAAAAAAGGTTAAAAATAATGCCAATCCGATTAATACCTGATTAGGAGGTGCTGTCTGCGTATTTAGTGCATTTCTGGTAAAATGAAGCACAATAATAATACGCGTAAAAGAAGTCAGCATAATAATAAGAGTAGGGGCAAGAGATATTAAGGTTAAAGTAATTAATATTCTCAAGCTGGAATTCAGCTCACCATTTCCATTATTAATAGTCACTGTAAATCCATTAGTTACATTCAGTTCCTGAAGTTCTTCAGGCGTTTCTGCTGTTCCCGGTTCTCTTATATTAGTCTGCACTCTGGTTGTCCCTGTCAAGCTTTCATCCAAAGCTTCTATAGCATAGGATGGAAAAGAGGGATAGATACAGAATATGCCCGCCACTAACAGCAGGCATATTATTCCTATAAAATTAAATCTTAACTTACTTATAAACTTCATCTTTAAGGCCTATTTTCCTTGTTAGTTTCTTTTTCCATAAAACCGGTTTTCTTTTTTACCTTTTCCAGAATATCCTGAAAATTTACAGGCTTTATCTCCGATTCTATTTCTTTTATGTCCTCTTGTTCTAACTCCACTAACATTGTTACTGTATCCTTACAAACAGCAAGGCACAAATACTTACTCCCCACTTTTACAATTTGTAAATACTTGTTGTTAGAAATGCGCAGTGCATCCAACAATTCCATATTTCCCGTTACCATTCTCTTTTTTTCAATACTTGCAATATACCTTGTGGTAAAATAGGTAATTACAAGAACAAAGAGAAAAATAAGTAAAACCGTAACAAACTGGGCAATAGAATTTACTGCAGCGGAAACTGTCAAAAACATAAATTAACCAAGAACCTTGGCAACTGCCTCAAGTACACGATCTGCCTGGAAAGGTTTAACAATAAAGTCTTTTGCACCGGACTGAATTGCTTCAATAACCATAGCCTGCTGACCCATAGCAGAACACATAACAACACAAGCTCCGGGATCTGCTGCTTTAATTGCCTTTAATGCTGCAATACCATCCATTTCAGGCATGGTAATATCCATTAAAACAAGATCAGGTTTTAACTC
>JAFXGR010000025.1 GCA_017520155.1 Lachnospiraceae bacterium | reverse complement strand
TTCTCTTTGTCAACAACTTTTTTAAAAGTTTTTTAAGTTTTTTGTTTCTGTGATTCTTAAGCTATATTTGTCACATTTTATAGTACGGTTTAAGCTCCATACTATGCTAAGATCATCTGTATTTCGATCAGCTTGTCTTAATCTATGTAAACAAAAAATTTCCACCACGTTTCGCGGTGGAATTTTATATTATCACTAATTCTCTTCTTTGTCAACCATAAATTACTTATTTCCTATCTGTTCGTCAAATCACACTTTTCCCTAAGTAAAAGTCAGGCTTTTAGCTTAAACATTACCTACTTACTTCTTATACTTTATATCCCCAGTTTCATTAAATAATTATATTCATATATTTTCATCAAGATATCACTATTCATGGTATCCTTTACAATCTGCTCTGTTAAGGGGCCAAATAAATTTCCTTCATTTAATATATAGATAATCCATAGGATAATCATCCCTTTTGCTGCTCCCACAAAAAGCCCTAAAAAACGATCCAGTAATTTTATCACCGGAAGCTTTGACAGCAGCTTTGCTGATTTTAAAAATATTTTTACTAAAGAGTATATTAAACTTACTACTACTAAGATAATAACCGTAACAAGCATATTTTCTGTTTCCTCTGCATGAAAACTTGTATACAGCATAATAATCAAAGAAACCACAAATAAGGTTACTGCCAAAGAAATTAATCCTGTAATTTCTTTTACCATTCCTTTTTTAAATCCTCTTGAAACCATAACAAGCATAAGGATAATAAAGCCAATTAATGTTACATTCATTTTTTCCTTCGTCCTTTACATTAGTTCAATCACATCTACGGAGGTAGGGGTAATCATCAGGAAGCGATTTACCCGATTGGAGGGAATAAGAAGACTTACACTTTTTCCAAAGGATCCTCTGAACTTTTCTTTTCCGGATATACCATACATTATACATTCCGTATCGTTATAAATTACAATATTTTTATCCTGAATTAAAATATCATGAATCTGAATATCTACTGTTTCAGACAAGACAAGATTTCCTTTTTTATCATACATATCAATGCGATACAGGGCAGCCCCTGTGGTATCCACATAAACAAGAATTACATGATTATCTCCCCGATACACTGCCTGTATTTCTTCTGTGAGCATTTTAATTGCAAGATCAATAGGTTTTTCTTCCCCTTCATAAAAAATAATTCTTCCGCTTCCTACAGCAAAGGAACCTCCGTCTTCAAAAAAACCCACATAGGGAATCACTGTTTCTTCATAGGCTCTTCCGCTAACCAGTCGGTCCACCTTATTTTGTCCTACTTCTGAAAAATTATAAAAAGCTACGTGAGAAGTAACCTTACTGCTGTCTACCTGCAGATAGGATACCTCCATTACTTCTGCATTTTCAGAAAGAGCTACAGCCACCGGATAACCATTCTGATTCATATAGGATTCTGATTCCACCAGTATTTTTCCCTTGGAATCATATAAATTCAGTTTTGTTGCTTTTTGATCTTCAAGAATTGCTGCTACAACCCCATTTTCTGAAATACAAAAATCCCGGATAGGAAGATTAGTATCAATCTCTCCTACTTTTCCCTTTTCATCCAATACATAAATTACATGGCCTCCATAGTCTCCTACCGCTACCGCATTTTTATTTACTTCTACCAAAGGATTTTGCATTTCATAAGTTTCATTCCATATTACAACACCTTTGGCATCCATACTATTAATTCCATCTTTACTATAGGTTAATACTCTTCCGTTATGATTAACACATATACTGTTAGAACTGCTAAATCTGGGATAGGAGCTTACCTCCGAATAATAGCTGTAAGATGAATTATCCCACAAGTAATATAAACTCCATACTGACAAAATGATGGCTACAGTAAAAAATAATGATTTTAATATTCTGCCTCTTCTGTGAGATTTTATTTTTTGTTCAAAAGCTATACTTCGGCTGTTTCTTTCTTTTCTTGGTGTAAATTCTTTTATTTTTGACATAATCTATTTCGTTCACCTTCTTTATCTTTGAACAATTACAGTAATAGATTACAACATAATTTTATTTTGGTAAATAGAGTTTTTGTCCCGGTGCTATGTAATCTTGGTTTGTAATTTCATTTATTCTGCATATTTCTTCTATATTATCTGTTGTTCCATAAAACTTTTTACATATTCCCGCAAGGGTATCTCCCTCCTGAACAATATATTCTTTTCTTTCTTCTTGTTCTCCCTGCTTATTAATTTCTTCTTTATCTTTCATAAATACCGTTTCTTCTATTATAATTGGGGAATTTTCTTTTGTGTCTTCCTGTATTTTCTCACGATCAACAGGGGAATCTGTCTGTTCTTCTATTTCCCTATTTTCTTCCGGTGTTGTTTCTTCTGTGATTACAATATCTTCCATTATTTTTTCTTCAATGGTAAGCTGGGGCATTTCTGTTTTAATTCCTTTTACATTCTCTGAAACTATTTGTCGGAATACTTCTATTTTTTCCTGTGTATCCTCTTTACCGGAAAGAAGTACAACTCCTATTGCTGCAGCTACTGCTAAAGCGGGAATTAAAGATACATTTTTTCCCTGCTCTTTTTTTCTGTATTTTCCATAACTTTTTGTCAACAAAACTTCCCGTATAGGGATTTCTTCTATTTTCTTTTTTTCTTTCTTTTTTTCTCTTAACCCTTCTTCCTGATTATTTTCATTCTGTTCTCCTGCCTGATCAATTAAATATTCCTGCATAGCTTTATTGGAAGAATAAAAAATATAATAACCGGTAACGGATATTTCTTCTTTATTTTCCCCTAACCAATAGAGATTTTCTTCTCCTGTTCTAAAAGTTCCCACTTTCTCATATTCTTTAAAATAGCTCTTCTCAAGTTTTGGAAAAAGGGAGATTCCATAAATATAGATTTCTGTTTTCTCCTCTTCTTTTTTTATCTTCCCGTAAAGATAGAGCTTGTCCTCCTTTTGATTCTTTTTAAAGTATGTATAAGCATAATCTTCAAAGTATATGGTTATTTTCTCATTTACTTCTCCTACCTGTACTAAATGACTGTATTTTGTATCCATAGAATCTACCACCTCATATTCCTTTTTATTTGCTTTATTTTCTAGTACAGTGAATATTAAATAACTGATATCTTGACTTGTCTGATTGTTCGATTGCTGTGTTGTCGTCAGTCGGCGTAGCACCAACTACGCCTTCTTCCTCCGTTTTGCACTGGAAACAAACATCCAGCGTCAATATATCAGAAACTTAATTTTCACTGTACTAGTACAACAGTTTCTAAATAACTATACCATGCGTTTTCTGCAAATTTTGTCAAAAATTACAAGCTGGAATAAAAAAGTAACTAATCAGGACACGCCCCAAAATACTCTATGCTTTCTTGCTTTGGGTATTAGTTCAAGAAAACTTTGTTCTGAACAGTTACAAGAAATTCATAAAAAAACTGCGATGAATATTGGTATTCATCACAGTTTTTACAAATTTCCTTAACTTAGTATAGTTACAAAATAAATTTATAAATTGTAGTAGATTTATAACTTCGATCCGGTCCATATACTACAGAGGGGAAGTTTTCTTTATGAATGGAGTCAGGGTAGCACTGTGTTTCCAGACACAGTCCGCTTCTTTTATTATAAAAAGCCCCCTGTTTTCCCTTCTGTGGATCGATGAAATTTCCCGCATAAAACTGAACTCCCGGTAAGTCAGTATAAACTTCCATGGTGCAATCTTTATCCGGTGATTTTACCTCTGCTATTTTTCTTACTTCTTTATTATAATTGTCGGTTACCCAATTGTGATCATATCCTCCTGCAAATACCAGCTGTTGAAAATCTGAGTCTATATTTTCTCTAACTACAGTTTCTTCTCTTAGATCCATCGGGGTTCCTTCGACAGAAGCTATATCTCCATAAGGAATGGATTGCTGATCTGCAGGGGTATAATGAGAAGCATAAAGGCAAATGGTGTGATCCTCAATAGTACCTTGATCATGACCTTTTAAGTTAAAATAGGAATGGTTAGTGGGATTAATAATTGTATTTTTATCACTGGTAGCCTTATAACTGATTTTCAATTCATTTTCTTCAGTTAAAACATAAGTAACCTGAAATTCTTTCTTTCCCGGAAAACCTAATTCTCCATCTTCATTACTTAAAAAGAAGGTTACTCCTCCTTCTTCTTCTTTTACCTTCCAAATTCTCTTGTGAGATCCTAATTCTTCATCACTATGAAGATTGTTTTCCCCATTATTTTTTTTCAAATGATATTGAATTCCATCCAGTACAAATTCTGCCTTAGCAATTCGGTTGGCACTGGGCGCAATTAAAGCGCCAAAGAAGCTGGGATTTGATTCATAGCCTGAAACATCATCGAATCCTAATACTACATCTCTTAGTGTGCCTTCTTTTTTGGGTATCACCAAATTTACCAGATTAGCCCCATAATTTGTAATCTCTGCCTTCACTCCCTTGCTGTTTGTCAAAGTATAAAGATAAACCTCTGTCCCATCTTTTGTTTTTCCAAAGCTTCTTTTTGTCACCTGTATAACCTCCCCTTGTATCTTTAAAATCTTTTTACCGGTAACTATAATTCAATTCTGCCTTCCAAAGCTCTTAAAAGTGTTACCTCATCGATATATTCCAGGTCGCCTCCTACCGGCACTCCACTGGCAATTCTGGTTACCTTCACTCCCATTGGCTTAATGATTTTACTAATATACATGGCCGTTGTTTCTCCCTCCAAGCTGGAGTTTGTGGCTATGATCACCTCTTTAACTTCCCCTTGCAATCGTTTAAGCAGTTCCTTTAGCTTAATATCTGAGGGACCAATTCCCATCATGGGAGAAATTGCTCCATGAAGGACATGATATACTCCTGCATATTTTCCTATTTTTTCATAAGCTGCCAAATCTCTGATATTTTCCAATACCATAATGGTAGAATGATCTCTTTTTTCATTGGCGCAAACAGGACATATTTCGCTGTCTGTCAGAGTATAGCATTCTTTACAGTACTGCACATGCTCCTTAGCCTGGATCATGGTATTTGCCAAACGCTCTACCTTTGCCTTAGGCAAATGAATCAAATGAAAGGCCAGTCGGGAAGCAGATTTTTCTCCAATTCCCGGCAAGGCACTTAATTCTTCAATGAGCTTTGTAATGTATCCGCTATATAACTCCATTAGAAAGGAAAGCCTCCGCCCAGACCTCCTGTCATCTGTCCCATAACAGCTGCATAAGCCTCATCTGCCATTTTCATCGCTTCATTAGTTGCTGCCATAATTAAATCCTGAAGCATTTCCACATCATCGGGATCTACTACATCCTGAGACAATACAACCTTGGTTACTACTTTTTTTCCGGTTACGGTTACCTCTACTGCACCACCGCCGGCCTTAGCTGTAAATTCCTTTGTCTCCATCTCTCTCTGACTTTCTTCCATCTGACGCTGCATTCTTTGTGCCTGTTTCATCAGATTATTCATATTGCCGGGCATACCTCCCGGAAAACCACCACGTTTTGCCATAGTTCTTATCTCCTTTTTATTCCTCTTCTTCTATTTCTATATTAATAATCTTACTAAGATCAATATAGTTTTCTTCAAAATTGCGATTACTTTGGAGAACCTGAATCTCTAAATCAATACTTTTTCCCATATACTCTTCTATCAGTCGGATTACCTGTTCTTTATTACCTTCCTGCTTTAACAGATAATCGGAAGAAACCCCATCTTCCACTACCAGCATGAGCCGTTCTCCCTCTCTCATACTAAGCCTTGTGTTTTTTAAATGAAGCTTTAGAGGCATTCCTGCATTTTGAAGAATTCCCTGCCAGTTTTTTACTACTGTTTTTATTTCTTCAGGAATTGCCTTGGGAAGCTGTTTCTTTATGGGTACTTTTTCTTCCCTTTGTTCTGCCGGCATGGATATTGAAACTTCTTTATATACCACGCCCTGTTCCAGCTGCTTTTCCACTACTCTAAGCCGTTCTGCCAAAGAATCTGATGTAACCTCCATTTCCGGCTTACATAACTTTATTAATGTTATCTCTAATAAAACTCTCTTTGCAGAAGAATATTTTAATTTGGATGCTGTTTCGGAAAAAATCCTAATATAACGATAAATAGCAGAAATTTCTATCCGTTCTGCCACTTCCTTCATCTGCCTAAGGTTTTCTCCCGATATATCAATTACTTCTTCCATATTATCAGATGTTTTTACTAAAAGCAAATTTCGTAGATACCAGATAAAATCCATTACAAATTGGGTTAACTCTCTTCCCTGCATTATCATATCTTCTAAAAGACGAATACACTCCAAAACATTTTGCTCTAAAATTACTTCCAAAAGTTTCTGAAAGATCTGAGTATCCACCGCTCCCAAAACATCCAAAACTTTGTCATAGGTAAGTTCTTTCCCATAATGAAAGGCAATGCATTGATCCAACAAACTTAAAGCATCTCGCATGGATCCATCTGCTGTCTTTGCCACAAAACGAAGTGCTTTTTCTTCTACTTCAATTCCCTCTGCCTCCATGAGCTCCTTCATTCGCTCTACAATAGTATCTATACCGATTCTCTTAAAGTCATAGCGCTGACATCTTGATAAAATGGTAATCGGAATCTTATGAACTTCCGTAGTTGCCAGGATAAAAATAACATAAGAGGGGGGCTCTTCCAGGGTTTTTAACAACGCATTAAATGCTCCGATAGAAAGCATATGAACTTCGTCAATAATATATACCTTATATTTTCCTTCCGCAGGGGAGTAAGATACTTCATCTACAATTTCACGAATATTATCTACACCATTATTACTGGCCGCATCTATTTCAATGACATTCATACTGGCTCCTGCAGCAATGGTACGACAAGAAGTACATTTTCCACAGGGACTTCCATCCACCGGATTTTCACAATTCACAGTTTTTGCAAATAGCTTTGCAATAGAAGTTTTTCCCGTTCCTCTGGTTCCGCAAAAGAGGTACGCATGCCCGATGCGATCTGCTTTCACCTGATTTTTTAATGTAGTTACGATTGCATCCTGACCCTTCACATCCTTAAAATGATCAGGTCTGAATTTACGATAAAGAGCTGTATAAGACATAGTTTCTCTTTTTCTCCATTCTCTAGTTTGGGTGTTAATTAAAGGCAAAAAACCATTATACTTATCTTTTATAAGTATAATGGTTTTTTCTGCATTTTACAAAGGGGAATTATATTACCAGTAAGAGGAGAATCATAAAGATATAAAATCCGGAAAACAAAATCATTCCCGGATTTGCCATAATTACCTTTAAGCTGTTTTCCTTATTCTCTTCCGGTTTACTTTCTTCCTCAAGTTTAAACTTCTTTCGGTTTTTTATCCACAGGACTACCCCTATCAGGGTAAAAACAACAACGATGGCAACGTAAAGTAAGAAGCCAATAAAATCTCCTCCATTGGTCATCAGTGCCGCTGCTATCTCTTTTTCTGTTGCCTGCATGATATCTATGGGCAGCTGTTCCACCATATATTTTGATAAAAAGCCTCCAAAAAAATTAATGATTATATGCAGCAGGATGGGATAAACTATATTGGCAGTTTTTACATATAAAAACGCCAATAGCAGTCCCATAAAAAAGGTATATAAGCTTTGCTGGAAATTTCCATGTACCAGAGCAAAAATCAGGGCGGAAGCCAAAACTGCTGTTTTCTTTCCGCAGGCAAGGGTCTTATCAATTAACAGTTTTCGGAAAAATAATTCTTCTATAACCGGAGCTCCAATTACAACAAAAATAAATATGACCACATAATTTGTCTCACTTAGCATTTCAGCTACAAGACTTATTGCTTCTTTTCCTATGATCTTTCTAAATACAGAATATATTCCTACTCCCAAGCAGTTAAAAACATACATACATGCAAAGGTTAGAAAAATACAGGAAACAAACTCCTTCCCGGACAGATGTACCTTCTTATTTTTTGCACTTGGAAGCTTACTCAGAATCCATGCCGCTACAGGATATTTCGTGATCCATATGGATATGGATGATATCATTAAGACTATGGTTCCATTGGTTATCCATTCCGGATTCAGCCCTAAAATAATGCCATAAATTAACTCTCCAATGAAGGATAACAGGGTACCTACAGCCAAGGCTGTTCCTACTTGTTTAAATATTTGTTTTCTTTCTGTCATTTGTAGTTTTCCTTTCTCTCTATTAGATTTTTTCTTTTTTTGAAAGTATCTTCATTCCTTTTCTCCAATCAATACTTCCTTTCCCAGAAAGGCAAAGCCGTATTTTTTAATTCGCTCTTTTGCAATTCCCCTTGCGATCAACTCCTTCTCATACTGCTTTTCTTCAATCTGTAAAAGAGCTGCTGCCACCGTTTCTTCCAGGTTCTGCTCTCTTCTCTTATTGAATACCTTAAATTCTATGATAATCGCCGGAAGCTCTTCCTTTCTTGGCTCCATCACGATATCGTATCGTCCAAAGCCGCTTTCCCGATTGGAGGTAATGATATACCGATCCTTTAATTCCACTAAAAGTCCCAGCACAAAGCCGTGGTAAAAGCGTTCCGGATCATTTCCATAAGCTTTTTTTCCCGTATCAAAGTAGCTGAACATTTCCATACTGATGCGGTTCATGTATTCGTTCATGTACTCTACATCAGAAAGAAGCAAGGCCTTTAAAAAGCTGGAATATTCCGCCTCTACTCCTTCAAACCAGCCTCTGACCAGACTGTGAAATAAGATACTTACCTCTCCATTTGTTAAAGTAAGTTCATACATGGGTTCCTTGGAAACCGGGATTTTTTCCTGTCTGTCAAAGGAGAGAATCTTCAAATAGCCGGAAGCCACCAGTAAACTGAAAATTGCTTTTTCTCCCTGCTCCAGGCGGTCATAGACCAACTGCTCCTCTATGGGACTTAAAATGCTTTTTCCTTCCAATAGGTCATAAAACTTCTGTTTGATCTCCAGGGATGATTTTTTGATCAGCTCACTGACCAATTTATTACTGCTGGTATTGGCCCAGTATGGCTCATACTCTTTTTTGGAAAGAAAATTTATAATAGACCAGGGATTATAAATATCTGCTGTTTTTCCAAAGATAAAGCCGTCATACCAGCTCTTTACCTTCTCTTTTTCTTCTGACAGCCCATACTCTTCCAAGGCACCAAATACTTCTTCCTCTGTAAATCCAAAGCAGACAGCATATTTTTCCGAGGTAGTGGTTACTACTTCTAGGTGATTTAAGTCAGAAAATATGGATTCCTTGCTGACTCTGGTTATTCCTGTCATTAAGCCTCTCTCCAAATGAGGATTTGTTTTAAAGGTAGAATTAAAGAGACTGCGGATAAAGGAAACTATTTCCTCCCAGTAGCCTTTTACGTAAGCCTCCTGCATGGGAGTATCGTACTCATCCAGTAAGATAATTACCTTCTTTTTATAATACCGATGTAAAAATGAACAGAGATTTTGGATAGCTTTTACTGCAATGGCATCTTCCATTTCCAGATTTACCAATTTAAAATACTCTTTATCACTTTCTGTCAATACGCCTGTTTCCAATAAGAAATGATATTTGTTATAGAGTCCCACAATCAGACAGATCATTTCTTTTCTTGCCTGAGCATAAGTCTTACTTTTTATATCCGCAAAAGAAAGAAAGAGCACAGGATAAGTTCCCTGCAGCTTTCTGTACTTTTCTTCCTTCCAAATAGAAAGACCTTCAAACAAATCTTCTCTACCTTGATATTGAATGGAAAAAAACTGCTCCATCATAATCATGTTTAAGGTTTTCCCAAAACGGCGGGGACGGGTAATTAAAGTACATTCGTCTCCACTTTCCCACCATTCCTTAATAAAGTTTGTTTTATCAATATAAAAAAAATTTCCTTCTCTTATAGATGCAAAGTTCTGTCTTCCTATGGCTACTGTCCGTTTCATCCTTACCTCCTTAACAGCAAAAACCATTATACTTATCTTCTATAAGTATAATGGTTTTTGCTCTATTTTACAAAGGAGAATTATACAATCTATCCTTTAGGAGCAAATACTCCTTAGTTTCATCATCAGAAGTTTCTTCTGTTCCTCTCAATAATAAATAATAAAAGAAGAAACCCTATAATTCCCAGTATATTTATTATGCAAGAAAATATATTGTTTACGTTGAACAAATTATATATTCCTACTAATAAAAATACTAAAATTATAACTCTATTCATTTTTAGTTTCCACAGAAGGTAGCATAACCAACTGCCGCACCAGACCAAGCTCCCAATGCTGCTCCTGAAACCGTTCCAATACCAGGAATTGTTACAGTCCCGGCTCCTGCTCCTGCTAAAAAACCTAAACCTGCTGTCCCTAAAATACATGTACCAGCATTCCCACCATTAATAGCTTCCATTTCCTTTCTATTAACCTCAATAAATCCGTTTGATAATACTGCCTGCATTCTTTTAAATCTCCTTCCTGTTATTTTTCTTTACACCCATTCAGAAAAGCAGTACACTTTACTCCAGTACTTTTCCAAAAGGTACTTTTAGTATTGGACTCTGATGGTTTGCGCAAATCCTTCAGAGTCTTTTTATATAAAGCGAGGCTACTTGTATAACCTATCGCATTATATCGCCTTAACCCGGCAATCTTTTTTATAGTTCAATTATTTCTGTAAACAACGTCCTTGTATCAATTACCACAGTTGCCATACACGTCATACAATAGAAAAAACTCATCATGCTATCTCCTTTTTCTAAAAGGTAACAGATAATATGATGAGTTGCAATGATAATACGACGAACGGTATCTATAATATGACGAATGGTAAATTCAACTGCTTTTT
>JAFXGR010000024.1 GCA_017520155.1 Lachnospiraceae bacterium | reverse complement strand
AGAGAAAGAGATAATACAAATAACAATCTTAATCCTCTTTTTACTATTTTCCTTCTTTTCCTATTCATCTGTTCCTTTCTTCTCCATCTCAAGCTCCATGGCAAAAATCTTTTTTCCTGTACCTATGGTTATTTTTTTTAATCCCCTTTTCTTCTTAGGGATTAGTACATCTTTTTATAATATTCAATATAGTCATAAACCGTAACATGTATTTTATCATATCTGTATTCCAAGTACAATTATCTTGTATGTTTCATCAGGTTCCCTTATAATAGAACAGAAATATATCAGAGACAAAAGCCTAATTCAAAAATCTCATTTATACATAATAGATAAAGGGAAAGATGTCAGGGGCAAAAGCCCAATTCAATAATCTTACTTGTGCATAATAGCAAAATCATAAAGAAGGTATCTGAAAACGCCGGTCCTTATGCCCTGTATTTTAGGGCATTAGTACCGTTGCGTTTCGCCTGAGTGTCCTGATGTTGATTTGTCTATTATGCACATAGCAAAAAACCTCAAGGGGCTTTTGCCCCTGATATTATGAAAATTTTTCAACAAGCTTTTAATTCTGAAATCCTTATATTACACTTGAATTATTTACTAAGGAGAAGCTTTATCCATGAAAAAAAGTACTAAACAGCACCTCATTGGCTATGCTTTCATCTTAAGTCTGCTTATTTTGGCAGCTCTCATTCTGATATTGATTTATTTTTTCCTATTTTCCTCTAAAACCAAGACCACAAGTGTGAATACTGTTTCATCCCCGGCCCCTTTAACCGGTTGGGTAGTGGAAAACGGTAAAGAATACTACTATGATCCGGCTACCTTAAAAAAACATTCCGGCTGGTTAAAAGATCAGGAAGCAATCTACTACCTTGATCCCTATTCCAAGGAAAAAGTCATCGGCCTTCTCAGGCTTTCTGAGAGGGAGCTTTTTTACTTCGATCCCCAGGGTAAACTGTATCAAAACTGTATCGTAGATAATTTGGTAATTAATGAATTTGGTCTTGTCAAAGATATCCTGCTTCCACAAGAAAAAGATAATCTTTATGAGAGTATGAACCAGCTTTGTGAACAATACGGTGCTGACGGCGTTAGTGTGGCCATGATAGAAAACGGAAGGGTAACCCATACCTTCCAATACGGATATGCCGTTAAATCTGCAACATGGGTGACTGCAGATTCTAAAATTAAAATAGAGGCAACCCCTATGATGGAAGATTCCAAAATCAGAATTGCCTCTATTTCAAAAGTAGTTTTAAGTATGATGGCCCTTCGCTTACAGGAACAGGGAGTACTTGATCTCTACTCTTCCATTGGAGATTACTGGGGCTTTCCTATTCAAAACCCTTATTTCCCGGAGGAGCCTGTTTCTCTTTTTTCCATTTTTACCCATACCTCCTCTATCAGTGACTTAGGAAATTACAAAAACATTGAAAATAATTTAAGAGCCTCCAATATCTTTCGAAAAATAAGGCCTACTGATCCGGCTGGCTGCTCTTATTGCAACTATGCTTTTGCGGTTGCCGGTGCCACAGTAGAAAAAGCAGTAAATAAAAACTTACATGATATTGGTAATGAAACCTTCTTTTCTTCTTTAAATGTTGATGCCTCTTTTTTATCAGGATATCTGAAGGATCCTTCTCTTCTTGCTGAATTATATTATACTGACGGAAGTGTGGGAAGAAGTCTTAATTCCCTTATTAATTATACCGGAGATCCTACCCCCGGTAAAAATGGTACCTCTGTAGTGGGAAGCCTGTGTATCAGTGCCAAAGATATGGCAAAGCTTGTAGCTATTTTAGCTAACGACGGTGTATATGAGGGTATTCAATACTTAGAAAAAGAATCTGTAGATTTGATGGAAGAGCCCTATTGCACCACAGATTACCATGGAGTTACGGTAACTCAGTGTATGCCTTTAAAGCATAATACAGATATTTATAATCAAAAGGAGCTGTATTTTCATACCGGAAGTGCCTACGGGGTATATTCCCTTATGTCCTATAATCCTGATACGAAAAATGGTGTAGTGGTTATCACCACCGGTGCCTCCGGCAGTCAGGATGCTTATGGTATCTATTCCGTTTGCGGCTCTATCTCCAATGAAGTATACAATTATCTTGATGGGAAAAGAGAGCTGTTAACAAAACTTCCTGCCAAATAAAAAAACACTGGAAACCTTGTATTTCCAGTGTTTTCTAGGGTTGGGCTATTCAAAATATCATTTTTAATACTATACCCTTTCCCAAGACTGCACATTTGGCGAAATGTCTTGTATTTTAGTAAAAACAGACCATTATAATTCCTGCCGCAAGCCAACATACAATATTGATTATAATATTTATAACAAACGGCATTCTATGCTTATTTTTACGCATTCCAAGTAGAGCCGCCACGATCCCCATTGGATTAAATAACCAAACAGGAACAAGCATTGTTCCAACAGAAAATAAATGTAAATCATGTTCTAATGCGCCATAGGCAACCAATCCTGAAGATAAAAAGCAAAGAATGCAATAAATTCCTGTCACACAGGATGAAAGCACCCAAAAACTTCTATTGTTCTCTTTTTTCATCTATGTACTCCTTCAATACAGCTACATACTTTTATGTCGGCTCTTTAGCTCAAAAAATGAAGAAAATGTAAAATTCAAAGTTTCGTTTCTCTAAGTTCCCCAATTATAGCACCTATTACATAATCTTTCTATAATTAAAAGAAATCCGACCGGATTTTACTCCATCCGGCTATGCTCTTTTTCTCTATACAGCTATCTGCATTCCTTCCTTTAAAGAAACTAAGATATCTTCTTTATTGTTATAAAATCCACCAAGCCACATCTCTTCATCATCAAATT
>JAFXGR010000023.1 GCA_017520155.1 Lachnospiraceae bacterium | reverse complement strand
CTAGTGTAACGGTTTCTAAATAACTATACCATTCACATAGAATATTTTTCTGAGAGTGAAGTTCAAAAAACGTAGGCGTAGTGGGCTACGCTGAGGATTTTTGAATCTTTGCTATCAGGAAAATAGGCATGTGATATGGTATAGTTAATTTAAAACCGTTGCCCTAGGATTAATTTCTATGTATAGTTTAATATAAAAAAAGGAAAAAGTAAACTACAGGCTGTTGAAGATGCCTAAAAAATATGGTATGCTGAATAGACCAAACAAGTCAATAATGGGGTGGCTTATGAATGAAAAATTCTTTGATTTGAAGAGAGAAAAGCAGGATCGAATCATTAATGCAGGACTTAAGATTTTTGCAAAATACGGATATCGTCATGCCACAACAGACGATATCGTAAAGGAAGCAGGAATCAGCAAGGGACTGTTGTTTCATTATTTTACCAATAAGGTAGGGGTTTATGTTTTTTTAATGGATTACAGTGTTCGCTTTCTTTTGCTGGAGTTGTCCCGAAGTGTAGAAGAAAGGGAAGATAATTTTTTTGAATTATCTAAACAAATAGAATGGGGAAAGCTGCAGGTATTAAGAGTTTATCCTTATATGGAGGCTTTTTTGGAGAGGGCCTTTAGGGAAGAATGTGGGGAAGCCTTGAAGGAATGTAGGGAGCATAAAGAAAACTATTATACAAAAACAGAAGCCTACTATAAGCTGTGTAAGGAAGAGGATTTTGCCGGGAATGCATCCTTGGAAAAAATAAAAACAATGGCAGAATATATCAGAAAGCAGATTACTGCAGAGCATGTGGCCTTAAATACCATGGAGCCTGAGAGAATGTATCAGCAGTTTTGCGAATATATGGATTTGCTGAAAGGAGCCTTTCAATGAAGTTTAAGCAAGCATACTATCATAATGAAATAGAACTGATAAGAATTGAGGATTCCTCACTGAAAAACAAAATTGAAAAAGTCTTTTTACGGAATAGGATTTCTTATTTTATCCGCTGGGACAGACCTACTTTTTTTCAGAAGTTAATGGGAAAAAGAGAAGGACATAGCTGTAAAATATGTATTAATGAGTGGGACAAGGAAAAGGCCCTGGAACTTATTGGGGAATTTGATACTGCCATTGTGGGAAGAGGGGAGATTTTATTAAAAAGAACAGACTCTCTTTTACCGGATTTGTATGTACATAAAAAATAGCAGCCCGGCAGTTAAACCGGGCTGTTGGAAAAGGGGAAATTTAAGACGGGAAAAATAGATAAACAAGAAGGATAAGGGTGGTTTACCTCTGTTTAAAAACAGGATCAAAGGGGTAGCCTCCCTTTAATTTTTGCATAGCCCTTCCCACCGCATCTTTAGAGTTTTTCCAGTCTGCATCTTTATTTCGGTAATCAAATTTTTCAATAAGCCAGCTTACATCCTCATAGATTCGATTCATATTTTCCTTCATCAGATTAAACAAGGGAGGGAAGAATAAGGTCTGCTTTTTTTCCGGAAGGTTTTGGCTTGCATGCTCACAAAGTCTGGCAAAATGGGGAAGACAAAAGCCTTTGGAAGATAAAACCTTTTTCCGGAATTCTTCTTCCTTTTCATAGAGATAAAAAAAGGTATCTACATAACGAGGAAATTCTTTTTCAAACTGATTACAGATATAGCAGGAGGACTCCTCTTCTAAAAGCCACCGGCCCACAGCAGTATTGGGAGAAGAAGTGGCTTTTTTTCGGTCAAAAAAACTGATTTTTACCGGCACTGTGGAAGAAAAGGCCTGCTCCATATCTTTTAATATTCTTTGGTAATGGGTTTTTAAAATCCAGCTGTTTCCCAGGGTATTTCCGTAATCGTACATCTTTTTAAAGTGACTTCGGCAAAAGCCGGCCTTATCGGTTAATGCCCGGGTATCACTTTCCATATAGGAGGCACTGCTTCCTAAGACAAAGTCAATTAAATCTTGTTCCAGCTTTCTTTCTAAAAAGCAAAAGGGACATTCATCTAAAGCCTGTAAAGCATCATTGAGAGGGATAATATATAGTTTTTCTTTCATAAAGATCTCCTTTTTGGGAAGTGTTTTTTTGGTTTATTTATTATTCAGTATATCATGGATTAATCTTTTAGAAAGGAAATTTACAATTCTTATTAAATTTACTTGACGAGGGAAAGGAATACCTATATTCTATTCAAAGGTAAGTTACCACTAATTCAAACAGGAGGACAAGATATGAGTAACGAAAAATTAAAGGTTGGTTCTGAAGCAATATACGATGCTGCCAAATTGGGCAAGGGTAAAATGCTTATTTTAGGAGCTCAGCATATGTTTGCTATGTTTGGAGCAACCGTTTTAGTTCCTGTATTAACAGGATTAAGTGTTTCCACTACTTTATTATGTGCAGGCCTTGGAACTTTGTTATTTCATTTAATAGCAAAAGGAAAAGTGCCTGCTTTTTTAGGGTCATCTTTTGCCTTTTTGGCGGGATATTGGGCTATTGCACCAAATGGAGAGGCTGAACTTTTACCTTATGCCTGCTTTGCAGTTGCCTGCTCCGGAATTCTTTATTTTATTCTGGCTGCCTTAATTAAGATTTACGGCTCTAAAAAGGTAATGCGCTTTTTCCCCCCTATTGTTACAGGGCCTATTATTATCGCCATAGGACTGAACTTATCTCAGTCAGCAATTGATAATTGTGCCAACAACTGGCTTATTGCCATAATTGCCATTGCCATTATTGTTGTATGTAATATCTGGGGAAAGGGAATGATTCGTATTGTTCCTATTTTACTGGGAGTAGTAGGCTCCTATTTAGCAGCAGCAGCAATGGGAGAGGTGGATTTTTCCCCGGTAGCTGAGGCTGCCTGGATTGGTTTACCCATTGAATGGAATCGTACCGTATTCTCTCTTTTCCCGGGAGCAGATACTTCCCTTTTAATTACTGCAGTGATTACCATTGTTCCCATTGCCCTGGCAACTATGGTAGAGCATATTGGGGATATTTCCGCAATTTCTTCCACCGTAGGAATTAATTATATGAAAAGTCCCGGTCTTCATAGAACCTTAATGGGAGATGGTTTTGCTACTTCCCTGTCTGCCTTGTTTGGAGGACCGGCAAATACTACATACGGAGAAAATACAGGGGTGCTGAGTCTTACCAAGGTATATGATCCCAAAGTAATTCAGATTGCGGCTGTTTTTGCGTCCCTGTTTGCCTTCTGTCCTAAGATTTCTGCTCTGATCAGCTGTATGCCTGCAGCAACTATGGGGGGAGTTTCCTTAGTGCTTTACGGAATGATTTCTGCGGTAGGAGTTCGTAATATTGTAGAAACTAAGGTGGACTTTACGGAAAATAGAAATGTATTAATTGCCGCTCTGATTTTAGTGCTTTCCATTGGAATTAATTATTCCTCTCTGGGGGCAGTAACCTTTACGGTAGCAGGAGTTACCATCAGTCTTTCCGGATTGGCAGTAGGTTCTTTGGTGGGAATTGTGATGAATGCAGTTCTCCCGGGGCATCCTTACGAATATAATGAAGACAACCTTGATCCTACGGGAGTAAATTTTGAGGTATAAAAATGGCACTGCAATTTATTTTGGGCGGCTCCGGCAGCGGAAAAAGTACCTATATTTTTCAAAAAATCATAGAGAGAAGCATGGAAGAAGAAAACAGGCGTTTTTATATTATTGTACCTGACCAGTTCACCATGCAGACCCAGATGGATGTGGTAAATATGCATCCAAGAAAAGGGATTATGAATATTGATGTGCTGTCTTTTTCCCGTCTTTCCTACCGGATTTTGGAGGAAACGGGGGGAGACCGCCAGCCGGTTTTGGATGATACGGGAAAAAGTCTGGTGCTTAGGAAAGTAGCCTCTGATCTTTCAGAGGAGCTTCCTGTTCTTGGAAGCAATTTAAAAAAGCTGGGGTACATTCATGAAGTAAAATCTGCCGTTTCTGAATTTATGCAGTATGGAATCGGGGAAAAGGAATTGGAGAAAATGATTTCTTTTTCGGAAAAAAGAGGAGGACTGCAGGGAAAGCTTAGGGATTTAAGTACCCTTTATCAAGGCTTTAAGGAATATCTGAAAAATCAGTATATTACCACAGAGGAAACTTATGACAGACTGGCTGCACAGCTGGAAAAATCTAAGCTGATTAAAAATAGTATTATTGTGTTAGATGGTTTTACCGGCTTTACCCCTATTCAACATAAGGTAATTGCCAAGCTTATTTCCCTTTCCGGAGAATGTTATATTACGCTTACCATGGAAGGGGATGCGCTGTATAAGAAAGAGGTGGGAGACCACAATCTTTTTTTACTGACAAAAAAAACCTATAATTCCTTAAGAAAGATTGCAGAGGAAGAACAGGTTAAGATAAAAGAGGATATGATAATGCCTCATCGGGGAGTTCGTTTTGGAGACAGAACGGACTTGCTTCATTTGGAAAAAAATCTTTTTTCTTACCCAATGAAAAAGTTTTCTCAACCACCGGATAATCTTATGTTTTTATCTGCAGAAACTATGGAAGAGGAAATAAGACAAACCTGCAGAAGAATCAGAAAGCTTTTAGCAGAGGGCTATGCCTATAGGGATATCGCAGTAATTACAGGGGATCTGGGAGATTATAAAAGCAGTTTGGAAGAAATTATGGGACAGTATCAGATTCCCGTTTTTTTAGATGAGACAAAAGGGATTACCTTAAATCCCTTTATTGAATTTATTCGTGCAGCCATAGCGGTAAAGGGAAAAAATTATTCCTATGAGACAATGTTTCACTACTTAAGAAGCGGTATGGCGGGAGTAAACAGAGAACAAATCGATGCCCTGGAACAATATTGTCTGGCTTATGGAATAAAAGGGAAAAAAGCCTGGAACTCTCTTTTTGTAAAAGGAAAGAAAGAGGGGGAAAATCTGGAGGAGTTAAATCAGACCAGAGAGGAAATTGCTAAGAACCTGGATTTGTTAAAAACAGGAAAGCAAAAAGTAAAGCATCAGATTTTGCAGCTGTATGATTTTTTAATTCAAAATCAGTGCGGGGAAAAATTACAGCAGTACGAAGCTTATTTTGCGGCTAGAGAGGAAAAAAGTAAGGAAAAGGAATATGCACAAATTTATCCCCTGGTGATGGAACTTCTGGAGCAGATTTATCATCTGCTGGGAGAAGAGGTTCTTTCCTGGGAAGAATTAGGACAGATTTTAGATGCAGGTTTTGGCGAAATCCAAGTGGGATTAATTCCTCAGGCCGTGGATCAGGTGGTAATCGGAACCTTGGAGAGAACAAGGTTAAAACAGGTAAAGGCCTTGTTTTTCTTAGGGATGAATGAAGGAAAGGTACCAAAAACTTCTTCTAAGGGAGGAATACTTTCTGATTTAGATCGTGAATTTTTATCAGGCTCTGATTGGGAACTGGCTCCCACCCCAAGACAGCAGCTGTTTATTCAAAAGTTTTATTTTTATTTGATGGTGACTAAACCATCTCATAAATTATTTTTATCCTATCCTTCCTTAAATCAGGAGGGAAAGAGTCTTAAGCCCTCTTACTTTTTGGAGCAGCTTAAGACCATATTTCCCTGTAAAAAGGAGGAAGAGACAGAAAAGGAAAATGAGCCCCAAACCTTTGAAGAAGCCAGACTTTATGCAGCCAGGTTTCTTCCCCTGGTAAGGCAAAATAAAGCCAAAGAAGAAGATAAGCTTTTCCTTAGTGCCTTACTGCCTTTATTAAAAGAAAAAAATAAAGAATGGTGGAAGCAGCTTTTTGATGGAGCTTATTTTCACTATTATCCTGAAAGCATCAGTAAAGAGGCGGCAAAGGCCTTATATGGTGCGGTAATCTATTCCAGTGTGAGCCGTCTGGAAAAGATGGCAGCCTGTGCCTTTGCCCATCATCTGCAATACGGATTAGGGTTAAAGGAGAGGGAGGAATATGAGTTTGAAGCGGTAGATATGGGAAATGTATTCCATGGTGTATTGGAATTATTTGCAGGAAAACTTGCAGAACATAATTATACTTGGATAGATTTTCCCTTAAAGGAAGGTCGTGAAATTCTGGCCGATGTGTTGGAAACTTATGCTATATCTTACGGAAATACCATTCTTTATTCCAGTGCAAGAAATGCCTACGGAAGAAAAAAAATAGAAAGAATATTGTGGAGAACTGTCCGAACCTTGCAGTATCAGCTGCAAAAGGGAAAGTTTTTACCTAAGAATTTTGAACTGTCCTTTTCAGCATTGGAGGATTTGGACAGTGTGACCATTCAGCTGTCAGAGAAGGAAAAATTACGGCTGGGAGGAAGAATCGACAGGGTAGATACCTTTAAGGAGGAGGATACCCTTTATGTAAAGGTAGTAGATTTTAAATCCTCCAATCAAAACTTTCAGTTGGCAGCATTGTATCATGGACTGCAGCTTCAGCTGGTAATGTATTTAAATGCAGCCATGGAGTTGGAACAGAAACGAAATCCGGGGACTAAGGTGGAGCCGGGAGCCTTTCTTTATTATCATGTTACAGATCCTATGGTAGAGGTTAAGGAGGAGCTTTCAGAAGAGGAAGTGGAAAGTCTGATTCGAAAGGAATTAAGAGTAAACGGAGTAATTAGTGATAAGCCCCAGGTACTTCTGGGAATAGACAGCACACACTCGGCTAAGTCTGAGGTAGCCCATTTGGAATACAAAAAAGACGGAAGTTTAATGGCCAGATCCCAGGTAATGTCTCCTGAGCATATGGAACTGATACAAAGCTATGCCAAAAAGAAAGCCGGAGATTTGGGAAGACAGATTCTTTCCGGAGAAATTGGCAAGGAGCCAAGGGTATTAAAAAATCGTGATGCTTGCAGTTTTTGCAGTTTTCGTTCTATTTGCGGCTTTGATGAACGATTACCCGGCTATGGAAAGAGAAGGATAGAAGAACAGGCACCTGAGGAAATTTTACGAAAAATGAGAGAAGCAGTAGAAGAGGATAAGAAGGATTGAGCAAGATGAAATTTACACAGGATCAGCAAAGAGTTATTGATCTTAGAAAAAAGAATATTCTGGTATCGGCGGCAGCAGGCAGTGGAAAGACAGCAGTGCTGGTGGAAAGAATCATCGGCTTGATTACAGATCCTTTGGAGCCTGTGGACATAGATCAGCTTTTGATTGTAACCTTTACCAATGCTGCGGCATCTCAGATGAAGGAGAGGATTCAGGCTGCTCTGGAAAAGAAAATGGAGCAGGATCCCGAAAATGATCATCTGCTGCGACAGTCTACCCTGCTTCACCATGCTCAGATTACCACCATAGACAGTTTTTGTCTTTTTCTGGTAAAAAATCATTTTCATGAAATCGGCCTGGATCCTGGTTTTCGTGTGGCAGATTCAGGCGAAATCCAGCTGTTAAAACAGGATTGTTTAAATGAAATTATAGAGGAATTGCTGGAGGAAGAGGACAGTGCAGAGAGCTTCGGAAAGCTGTTGGATACGATAGCCTTTCGGGGAAAAGAGCGGGTATTGGAGGAAATGGTGCTTAAGCTTCACCGCTACAGTGAAAGCTTTCCCTGGCCGGAGGAATGGCTGACACAGCGTCTTAGTGATTATGGTACAGAAGAAAAACTTGAGGATACCTTGTGGGGGAAGGAAGCAGAAAAACTTTATAAAGAGAGTCTTGAGCAAATGCTAAATACTCTTTCTCTGGCAAAAGAAATCTGCACTCATCCGGAGGGACCCTATATGTATCTGCCTTGTCTTCAATCTGATGAAGAAATAATTTTAAGGCTGAAAAAGGCAGGATGGAAAAAAAGTTGTGATGAGAAGCCGGAGATTTCCTTCAGTCGTATTTCCCCCAAAAAGGATCCTGCAGTGGCAGAGGAAAAAAAGGAATTAGTTAAGTCTCTGCGTGAGCAGGTAAAAAAGGATTTGGGAAAGCTGCAGGAGGAACTTTTACCTTATCCGGAGGAAACCATGTTCAGACAGATGAAAGAAATTGCGGAGATGGAAGAAACCCTTATTCATACGGTTATCCGTTTTCGTAACAGATTCCAGGAAAAAAAGAGAGAAAAGAATATCCTGGATTTTTCAGACATGGAGCATTTGGCCTTGGAAATTCTGCTGATTAGAGATGAGAAGGAGGAAGGGGGATTTCGGCCCACCAAAACTGCCCTGGAATATCAGCAGCATTACCGGGAAATTATGATTGATGAATATCAGGATTCCAATCTGGTACAGGAGATGCTTCTGCAGGCTGTGGCAGGCCAAGAACATTATCGCTTTATGGTAGGGGATTTAAAGCAAAGCATATATAAGTTTCGTCTGGCACGACCGGAAATTTTTTTGGAAAAATATCACAGCTATGGAAAGAAGGGGGAAGACAGCAGCGAGAGAATAGATCTTCACCAAAACTTTCGAAGCAGAAAAGAAGTAATTGACAGTGTTAATGATGTGTTCTATCAGATTATGGGAAAGGATTTGGGGCAGATTGATTATACCCAAAAAGAGGCTCTTTTTGCCTCTGCTTCCTATCCTGAATCGAAAGAGGATTATACCACCTGCCTTATGCTCTTAGAGGAGTCGGAAGAAGAGGTCAAAGAAGCAGAGGCAAAAATGGTGGCAGAAAAAATTAAGGAAATGGTAGGAAGCTTTTTGGTCACAGACAGTAAAACAGGAGAGCTTCGTCCCCTTCAGTATTCCGATGTGGTTATTCTTCTTCGTACAAATACCGGTTGGGATGAGGTGTTTTACCAGGTGTTTATGGAGCAGGGAATTCCCGCTGCAGTAAGTAATAAGACAGGATATTTCAGTGCAGTGGAAGTACAAACCATGTTGGGCTTTTTAAAAGCTTTGGATAATCCTCTTCAGGAAATTCCCTTATACGCAGTTCTTACCTCTTCCTTTGGAGGATTTACCCAGGAGGAGATGGTGGAATTAAAGCTGGAAAAAAAGAGTTCCCTTTATGATAATTTACTCTCCATGGCAAAAATACAGGGGGAAGAAGAGAAAGAACTGGAAAGAGACGGACTTTGTGCCAAGGCTTATGATTTTCTTCTGCGCTTTAATGAATATCGTGATTTGGTTTACCTTATGCCCATTCATCAGTTGTTAAGAAAATACCTAAAAGATACGGGATATTTGTATTATTGTCTGGCTTTGCCGGGAGGAGAACAAAGAGCTGCCAATATTAAAATGCTGTTGGAAAAAGCAGAAACTTATGAAAAAACAAGCTACTTTGGTCTTTTTCACTTTATCCGTTATATGGAGCTTTTACAGAAGTATGAGATTGATACTCCGGAAGCAGGAATAGGGGATGAGGGAGCAGATGTGGTGCGGATTATGAGTATCCATAAAAGTAAAGGTCTGGAATTTCCCCTTTGCTTCCTTTGCGGGTTATCAAAAAAAATAAATCAGCAGGACAGTAAGGAAGGAATGATCTGTCACATGGATTTGGGAATTGGTCTGGATTACCGGGAGGTAAAAAGACGAATTAAAAAGACAGACGTTCGAAAAAATATCATAGCCCAAAGAATCAGAAGGGAAAACCTGGGAGAAGAGCTTAGAATCTTATATGTGGCCATGACAAGAGCCAAGGAAAAGCTGATTATGACGGGAGTAGTGAAGGATTATGAAGGGTTGATGACGAAACTGTCTTATATAAAAAATTATAAGGAGCAGCGACTGCCCTTATCTCTGCTTCTTCATGGAGAGTCCTATTTGGATTTTTTACTTCCGGCTTTTTTACGGCAGGACAGCCATGTAAAAATTACCGGAGAAAATCCCTTTATGAATATTTCCACTCAAATGAAGGAGGCAGTAAACACCCTCATAGAGAGACAGGCCATGGTACAGGAACTGGAAGACTTAGGGAAAAAACAAAAACAGCAGGAACAAAGAAAGCGTCTTGGAGAAAGTCTGCAGGTAAAATACAGTCATGAAAATTTAAAGGGGCTATATGTAAAAACCACAGTTTCTGAGTTAAAGATGAAGGCCATGGAGGAAAAGGATGAGCAGGCCTATGAGCTGTTTGTAGAAGCACCAAAGGAACGGTATGTACCCTCTTTTGTGGAGGAAAAGGAGGAGGTCAGCGGGGTGGGAAGAGGAAATGCTTACCACAGAATCATGGAGCTGATGGAATTTTCTCCCCTGCCTCACTGGAAGGAGCTGTATTTTCGGATGGAACAGCTTGCTGCAGAAGGGATCCTCGATCCTGCCTATCTTTCCTTAATAAAAAAAGAAAAAATACAGGCCTTTTTAGACTCGCCTTTGGCCAAAAGAATGGAAAAGGCAATGGAACAGGGAGTTTTATATCGGGAGCAGCCCTTTGTTTTAGGGATTGAAGCCGGACGTCTGGATCCTAAATTTCCCAAGGAAGAAAAGGTATTAATTCAGGGAATTATTGATGCCTTTTTCGAGGAAGAGGGAGAACTGGTGGTTTTAGACTATAAAACAGACCGGGTAAGCTCAGCACAAGAGCTGAAAAATCGATATCAGGAACAGCTGGATTACTATGCAGATGCCTTAAGCAGGCTAACGCAAAAAAGAGTGAAGGAAAAGCTGATTTATTCCTTTGCCTTAAATCAGGTTATTGAATGTTAGAAAAAGAAAATGAAGGTAATGGATAGGACTTGACATAAGAGGAAATACCTTCTATGATAAATTAGAAAACAATAGTTATAATCATTGCGCTAGGGGAGCGAAAGCTGAGAGCGGTTTTCTGCAGCGGTAAAGTTAAAACCACTGCAGACGTAACCGGGACCCTTATTACTTGAACCGGATAATACCGGCGTAAGGAAGCCAGAAGATAAAGAAGAAGGGATACTGCCTTTTTCTTTGTCATATTGCTTCCTCCCACTGGCAAAAGGGAGGTTTTTTTATGAAAACAAAAAAAGGAACATTAACAGTACAAAGAGTAAAAACAGGATTTACGACGAAAAAAGTGGTATTTTCCGCCATGGCCATTGCTCTGGCAACGGTAATTGCAACGGTAATTAAGCTGCCCTCCTTACCAAACGGAGGCAGCGTAACTTTATTCAGTATGCTGGTGGTAACCTTAGTGGGATATTGGTATGGACCCACAGTAGGGATAACGGCAGCAGTAACGTATGGTATTCTGCAGTTTATTACAGAACCCTATGCAATTCATCCTCTTCAGGTGGTACTGGATTATCCTTTGGCTTTTGGCGCCTTAGGGATTTCCGGATTTTTTTCCCGGGGGAAAAATCCAATCATCAGAGGATATATAGCGGCAGTACTGGGAAGATTTATTTTTGCTTCCCTGTCCGGTCTTATCTTTTTTACCACCTATGCCAAAGTCTTAGAAGAAAACCTGGCGGCGGTATGGGCCAGCCTCCTTTATAACATGAGTTATCTTCTTCCGGAGGCTGTACTAACTGTTCTTTTACTGATGATGCCGGGAGTAAAAAAAGCCTTGGCAAAGCTTAAGGAAATGGCAGAAGATTAGAATTTTTTAAATACAGGGGGAAATAATGAAGGACAACAGAGGAATAATTACAGCAGTAAGAGAAGCGGTAATGCCACTGCTGGTATATTATCTGGTGAGAAATCTTATTCAGATTTTGGGTTTTACCTATTTGGAAAGTATGAAAGAGAATTTACAGTTTTCCCTTCTTAAAGCAGAGGCTTATCTTTTGTTTCGGGGAGTTCTTCTTATTGCCGTACTGCTCATTACTACCCTTTGTATCTTTCCTTATTATCAATATGAGAAATCTTTTCTTTCAAAGAGGCAGTTTTCCAAAAAAGAAGCAGTTCTTCTGCCCCTTGGGGCAGCGGTACTTGCCATAGGAATTAATTATTTGTGGAGCCTTATTCCCCTGTTTACCCGAAATCAGGCTTATCAGCAAGTGGCTAAAAGCCAATATTCTTATCCTTTGTGGTTGGGACTTATTCTTTATGTGCTGGCAGCTCCCTTAGTAGAAGAAGTAATGTTTCGGGGAATTATTTATAATATTTTTTGCCGAAACAGCGGTCCTGTTTGGGGAGTTATTTTATCTGCCTTTCTTTTTGGCGCTTTTCACGGGAACATAGTTCAGGCCAGTTATGGAATGATTATGGGAATCCTCATGGCCTGCCTTTATGAGAAATATCATGATTTAAGAGCTCCTCTTTTATTTCACAGTGGGGCAAATGGGGCAGTATATCTATTGCAGCATCTGATGGAACGGTTTTAGACACAAAAAAAGAGAAGGATAACAGGAGGCCTAAGGCCCAACTGTGACCAAAATGCCTTTGAGAAGAAACTTCTCCATAGGCATTTTTTTTATCCTATGGTATACTAAAGGGTATGAACGATAATTGGTAATCAAGAGATAGATTGTGGGAAAAGAAGAAAGGGAATATAAGCTGCGTAATCATAGAGAAGCAGCAGTAAGGGACAAAGAGAAATGAAATATGATTATTTAATTGTGGGAAGCGGATTATTTGGAGCAATTTTTGCCCATGAAGCAAATAAAGCAGGCAAAAAGGTGCTGGTAATAGAAAAAAGAGATCATATCGGGGGAAATATTTATACAGAGGAAATCGAAGGGATTCAGGTACACAAGTATGGTGCTCATATTTTTCATACCTCTAACCAGGAGGTTTGGGATTATGTTAACCAATTTGCTTGCTTTAACCGTTATACCAATTCTCCTATAGCAAAGTACAAAGAGGAGGTTTACAACCTTCCCTTTAATATGAATACATTTCAACGAATGTGGGGAGTATTTACCCCTGAACAGGCCAAGGAGAAAATCCGCCTGCAAATTCAGGAGGCTAAGATAAAGGAGCCGAAAAACCTGGAGGAGCAGGCCATTTCCCTGGTGGGAAGAGATATTTATGAAAAGCTGGTTAAGGGCTATACAGAAAAACAGTGGGGGAAAAGGGCAGATCAGCTTCCTGCCTTTATTATTCGCCGACTGCCGGTGCGTTTTGTATACGATAATAATTATTTTAACGATACTTATCAGGGAATTCCCATAGGAGGGTATACCGGAATAATTGAGAAGCTTTTGGAAGGAATAGAGATTCGGTTAAATACAGATTTTTTCACTAACAGGAAAGGGTTTGAAGAAACCGCCCAAAAGATTGTCTATACCGGGATGATTGATGAGTTTTATGACTACTGCTACGGGGAGCTGGAATACCGCAGTTTGCGCTTTGAAACAGAGGTGTTGGAAGAGGAAAATCATCAGGGAAATGCGGTGGTAAATTATACGGAATATGAGATTCCTTATACCAGAATTATTGAGCATAAGCATTTTGAATTTTTATGCCAAAAGGAAAGCTTTTTGCCAAAAACAGTAATTACAAGAGAGTATCCTGCCACCTGGAAAAAGGGGGATGAACCTTATTACCCCATGAATGATGAGAAAAATAATGGTGTATATGAGCAGTATCAGTGTAAGGCCAAGGAAGAGCAGAACGTAATTTTTGGAGGAAGACTGGGTTTATACCGTTACTTTGATATGCATCAGGTGGTGGAGGAAGCACTGAAAGCAGTGCGTAAAGAACTGGAAAAACAGGAGATTAAAGCATAACATGTATCAACGAAAATCTAATCTGCCCAATCTGCTGATTATGCTGCTGGACGGATGCTGTATTACAATAAGCTTAATGCTTGCAAATTATATCAGAAACAAAAAGGTATTTACCAGTGATAATGCCCAAATGGACTTTGGACTGATGTTGGGAGGCTGCCTGGTGGCTTTTGTGCTTTGGAATATGTTTCGTAATCTCTATCGGGATATGTTTTTACGAGGACCCTTTAGTGAAATGCTTCATATTATAGCCAATAATGCAGTAATTTTCTCAGGCTCTGCCGCCTTTCTCTTTTTTATGGGAAGATTGGAGGCATACTCCCGTTTAGCCTTTGGTTATTTTATTCTTTTGGATTGTGGCTTTATGTTTCTCACCCATTTGGGATGGAAGAAAGTCTTGCCTTCTTTATATTGGAGAATGGGACTTGCTAAAAAAGCCTTGCTGGTGGCAGATAAGAATGAGGCTTCTGAACTGCTAAGGGAAGTTAGGGCAATAGGAGGTTTTGGTTACGATCTGGTGGGGATGATTCTGGTAGATGAAAAGAATCTGGATCATTTTGAAACCTGTAAGATTGTGGGAAATGCAGAAAACGTTATGGAGTTTTGCAAGAATGCTTCTTTGGATGAGGTATTTATTGCCGTAAATCCCACAGCCTATCCTGAAATTTTAAAGGAAATGAATACCTTGTCAGAGATGGGGGTTATCATTCACTACAAGATTCCCGTACCGGAGCTTACGGGAGCAAGACAGAAGGTATTGTCCCAGATGGGAAGTCTGTACCATGTTACCTATGCCAGCCGTATGGCACCAATGGGACAGCTTTTGTTAAAAAGAGCCATGGATATTGCAGGAGGAGCTGTGGGCTGTATTTTTTTAGCTTTGATTACTCTTATTTTTGGACCCCTTATTAAGCTGGAATCTCCCGGTCCTGTTTTCTTTTCCCAAAAGCGAATGGGACAAAACGGAAGAGTATTTAATATGTATAAGTTTCGCTCCATGTATCAGGATGCTGAGGAGCGCAAAAAAGAATTAATGGCACAAAATGAAATGCAGGGACTGATGTTTAAGATGGAAAATGATCCCAGGATCACCAAAATCGGAAGATTGATGAGAAAAACAAGCTTAGATGAGTTCCCACAGTTTATTAATATCTTAAAAGGAGATATGTCTCTGGTAGGAACAAGACCTCCTACCTTAGATGAATTTTCCCATTACAGCTATTATCATAAAAAGCGTTTAAGTTTTCGTCCCGGCCTTACGGGAATGTGGCAGGTCAGCGGAAGAAGTGATATTACGGATTTTGAAGAAATTGTACGGCTGGATGTGGAGTATATTGAAAACTGGTCCATTGGATTGGATATTAAGATTTTATTAAAAACAGTACTGGCCGTTTTTCGAGGAAGCGGTGCAAGATAAACGTAAGGATAGGATAACCTTTTAGTAACAGGAAGCTGAAGGCTTAGCTGTTACATCATATTATGGAGGAGAGAAATGCCAAATTATACCAATAATCAATTACAGCATTTATTTTTACAGCAGTCCTGTGTAGATGCCTGGAGTGAATATGAACGTCAGATGAAAAATAGCAGAGCCATTATCTGGGACTATGTGGTGTTAACTGCGTCTAATGAAGAGCAGGCGGGAATTTATGAAAGTGAGATTGCTTATCGATTACGCCTAAAGCAGCTTCCTTCAAGAACAAAATATCTGGTATTGCCGGATCCTGAAGGGAAAAGAGTAGGCTCCGGAGGCGCTACTTTAAATGTATTAAAGGCTATTGCTGAGAGAGAGCAGAAGGGGGAGGAAAATTTCTTTCGGAATCTGCGTGTTTTAGTTATCCATTCCGGTGGGGACAGCAAACGTATCCCTCAGTATTCCACTTGCGGAAAGCTTTTTTCTCCCGTTCCCAGAGTTTTGCCAAATGGACAGGCTTCTACTTTATTTGATGAATTTATGATTACGACAGCCATGATTCCTTCCAGAATGCAGGAGGGAATGCTGGTAATGTCCGGAGATGTACTGCTGCTTTTTAATGCCCTTCAGATTGATACCCAGTTTAACGGTGCAGCGGCGATTTCCATTAAAGAGCATGTGGAAACAGGAAAAAATCACGGTGTATTTTTAGGAGATGAAAAGGAGAATGTAAAAAAATTCCTTCATAAGCAGACTGTAGAAACTTTGGAAGCCTTGGGGGCAGTAAAAAATCAGAAGGTGGATCTTGATACGGGAGCCATTCTTATGGATCGCCATATGTTAAAATCCTTATATTCATTAATCAGTACAGACAATAAAACAGATAAGGATAAATTTGAAGAGTTTGTTAACGAAAAGGCAAGAATCAGTTTTTATGGTGACTTTTTATATCCTCTGGCATGTGATGCTACCTGGGAAGAGTATGAAAAGGAAGCTGCGGAAGGCCAGATGTGTGAGGAACTGATTTCCTGCAGAAGAAAAATCTGGGAAGTATTGAAAGATTACCAGTTAAAATTGATATGTTTGTCACCGGCAGAGTTTATTCATTTCGGCACGACAAGAGAATTACGTAAGCTGGTTACACAAACGGTGGAAGATTATACCTTTTTAGGTTGGGAGAGAATTGTTTGCTCCAACAGAAAAAAACAGGAAGCAGGCTATGCCCTTCACAATACCTTTGTGGATAAAGAGGTGGAGATTGCCACAGGAGCTTATTTGGAAAACAGCTATCTGGAATCACAGGTAGTGGTAGAAAAAAATGCAGTAGTATCGGGACTTCAGGTGCCCTCAGGATGTACAATCAAGAAGAATACAGTATATCACGGACTGAAGCTTGCAGAGGGCAGTTTCGTGGTTCGTATTTACGGTGTAGAGGATAACCCAAAAGGAAAACCGGGAGAAGGTGGAAAGCTGCTTATGGCAGATTTGGAGCAGTTTATGGACTGCTTTGATCTTAAGAAGGAAGATCTTTGGGAAGGAGAAGATACCTCCCTTTGGATGGCCAAGCTTTATCCCAGCTGTAGTACGATCAGAGAATGTATGGCGTATGCCGCCATTCTTTATGGTATGGCAGCCAAGGCAGCAGGAATAGGGAAAGAAGAGGACTACCCCACAAAGGAAGAGGTTAAGAGATGGAAAGAGGCTAAACGTCACAGCTTATATTCCAGCTTTAACCAGGCGGACGGCAGTGCTATTATTCCCTGGAGAGAAAATCTGGAGGATCAGATTCGGGTATCCAATTTTGTTCAGGATATGATGGAACAAAAACCGGTACAGGAGGCCCTGGAAGTTTTTGGAAAGCATATGCGCAAAACAGAACAAAAGCTGCTTTTAGAGAGAGTAAAAAAGGCAGATTTTTCGGAAAAGCTTAGGATTTATTACGGAATGGCTGTGGCAGCAAAGAAAATGGCCGGAGAATTTGAAGAAACTGACGAAGAAAATTATATGCAGGCCTGTTTTGGGCAAATTAAAAGGGAAATCTCAGATCTGGTAGAAGAAAAGCTTAAACAAAAAAGAGTTCTTCAGATTAAAGAAGAGGAAGTGAATATTTCCCTTCCGGTAAGAGTAAACTGGGGAGGAGGATGGACAGATACACCGCCTCACTGTCAGGAACTTGGGGGAGTAGTATTAAATGCAGCGATCTCCTTAAAGGGCAATCTTCCCATTCGTGTTTGCGTAAGAAAACTTCCGGAATATGTCATTGAACTGGAAAGTCAGGATATAGGAGCCCATGGAATCTTTACTGCCATGGAGGAAGTAAATGATTGCTCCAATCCTTACGATAAATTTGCTCTCCATAAGGCAGCCCTTATTGCCTGCGGAGTAATCAAATTACAGGATAAGAGAGAATTAAGCACTATCTTGAAGGAGATGGGAGGAGGAATTTACTTATCCACCCAGGTAATTAATGTACCCAAAGGATCAGGCCTGGGAACCAGCAGTATTTTAGCCGGAGCCTGTGTAAAGGGATTATTCCAATTCTTTGGACTTAAGGCTGAGGATGAGATTTTGTATGATGTGGTATTATCCATGGAACAGCTGATGAGTACCGGAGGAGGCTGGCAGGATCAGGTAGGAGGTCTTACGGGAGGAATCAAAATGATTACCACGAAACCGGGACTGGATCAAAAGATTCAGGTAAGTCCTGTGTTATTAAAGCCGGAGGTACTGGAGGAATTACAGCAGCGTTTTGCTTTGATTTATACGGGACAAAGAAGATTAGCCAGAAATCTTTTAAGAGAAGTGGTGGGAGGCTATATCGGAAACCGGCGGGAATCCTTAGATGCTCTTCATAAAATGAAGAGGGTGGCAGCTTTAATGCAGTTTGAACTGGAACAGGGAAATATTGATGGGTTTGCAGGATTATTAAATCTTCATTGGGAATTGTCCATTCAGCTGGATCAGGGAACCACCAATACCTGTATAGAACAAATCTTCCTGGCTTGTGAAGATTTAATTGACGGAAAATTTATTTCCGGTGCCGGAGGTGGAGGCTTCCTTCAGGTAATTTTGAAAAAAGGAGTGACCAAGGAAGCTTTACGGGAACGTTTATATTCCATCTTCCAGGACAGTGGTGTAGATGTATGGGAATGTGAGCTGATTTAAAATATTGTAACCCTTTGGTGCTACGGCTTGTTAACTAGTGCAACGGTTTTAAATTAACTATACCATATCACATGCCTATTTTCCTGATAGCAAAGATTCAAAAATCCTCAGCGTAGCCCGCTACGCCTACGTTTTTTGAACTTCACTCTCAGAAAAATATTCTATGTGAATGGTAT